>NZ_JBPKBJ010000023.1:0-48635 GCF_051390655.1 Acinetobacter sp. P1(2025) | reverse complement strand
CCGTTGACGTAAAGCCTGATTGTACTCAGACCAGTTCGTTGTTTTGTATCGGCTTTTTGATTCTGTATTCATCTAACATGTATGGGGATGAAATTTATTTATGCAACAAAGCCATTATACATTCTCAATTAGTATCGGTACTGCATCGCAGACTTATACGATTACTGCAACACCAACAACTGCGCAATCTGATAGTCAATGTGGGACTTTGACTTTAAAAGAAGATGGTGCGAAAACACCAACGACCTCAGGATGCTGGAAATGAAAAAAATAAAAGCATTCACTTTAGTAGAACTATTGGTCACGATTGCTGTTTTGGCAATTATTTCAGCTTTCGCACTCCCAAATCTAAGTAATATGTTAAACAACTCAAAAGTAAAAACGAGCAGTGGAGATATTTTCAACTTTCTTCAACAATCTCGAACTGAGGCGGTAAGACTTGGGAAAACAGTGACAGTCTGTGGTAGTTCAGATGGGACAAATTGCTTGAGTGCAAATAAAACCAATTGGTCAACAGGTCTAATTGCAAAATCATCTGCTTCAACTACACCAATACAAAAATTAAGCTTTGGAAACTCGCAACTTTCGATTACAGCACCTGAAACAATTTCTTTTAATCCTGTGGGATCCACTACAGCTGAACATGAGATTACCGTGGCAATCACGGGTGCCGACACTTATTACGTTTGTGTCGAGATTATCGGTAGAGCATTCAAAAGTAAGACAGGGTGCTAATCATGAATAAAATGAACTCACAACAAGGATTTGCATTATTTGAAGCACTAATCGCAATGTTTATCACTGCTGGTGTGTTATTGGGGCTTGGCATACTGCATTTAAAATCTATGCAGCAAAGTGCATTAACAACGCAACGAACGATAGCAACTATTCAAGCGAATGATTTAGTAGACCGCATGTGGGCAAGTGTTTGTTCTTTGGATGATAGCTCAGGTCAGGTTTCATCCACAAAAATTACAGCATTAAAAGTACAGTGGCAAAATCGTTGGAAAGTAACAGGGAATAACAGTAGTTTTGTTCAGGGTCTTACTTCCAATCAAAAAGCCTTGCATGGTCGAATGAATGGTTGGTCTGGAAATCTCGAAGTCGAGAATGCCACGAAGAGACGATACAAAATCACAATTGAATGGGAAAACAAAAAGGCAAAATGGTATGCCGCAGATCCTGCTCAAAAAGAAACTTTTATCTATTATTTTTCAGTGCCTAAATGTGAAGTGTAATAGAGGAATATCGTATGAAAAGAACAATAGTTAATTATCGACATTCGCAAGCTGGTGTTTCTCTTGTTGAATTAATGGTGGGGTTGACCATCGGGCTTATTATCACAGGTGGGGCACTAACCATCCTTTTTTCTAACCAAAAATTGATTCTTGAAAAAGATGTAATGGATCGTTCTCAAGAGAATTTCCGCTTTGCTTCTACGACAATTACACGTTTAGTTAGACAAGCAAATGAGTTAGGTATTCCAACAAATAATAATGAGTTAATTGTAACTTTTGATCGAACACAGCGCGATTGTTTAGGGCAAGTTAACAACTCGTGGATCAATACTTTCAAAGTGAACACAAACAATGAATTGGTTTGTGTTCTTAACAATGATGCAAATTTAACTTATGTCCTCGCTAAAGATATTTCTGAAATTAAATTTTCATATGGTATTCAAAATGGAGCTAGTACTAATTCATTAGTTTACCAACCACGATTTAGCGGCAGTAGTAATGCAGAGAATAGTTTAGTGGTAAATGCTTGGAATACGGTGACGAGTGTTCTAACGCAAATGACAGTTTCGGAGGGTAATGGTAAGCAACCGACGATTGATTTTATCGCAACTTCGCATTTGTTGGCCTTAACCAAGTTGGCTTCAAGTGGTGGTACTAGTCACGCTAATCCTCCAAGTAATAACTCTGGTAATCCGTCTACAGGTGGGGGCAATCAGAGTGGTGGTGGATCTACCGTGGGGGGCGGTAGTGATCAAAATGAAGGAGGAGACAATGAAAATGAAACTCCTCCACCAGCTGATTGCTCTGCATCAGAGTTAGGTCAGATTAAAATTAACAATACTGCTTGGCCAGATCGAACGACTCATAGCATATCTGGTATAGGTAAAGCGGGTACGGTTTCAGTCGTTGTAAGTGGAAGTATCTCTTCTAGCTGGAGAATTTCTAGAGATGGAAATACGCCTCAAGCACTGGGCAGTAGTCAAAGCTATCAGCTACCAAATGGTAATAACAAGAGTATGACTTTGACTTTGACTTGTGGTTCTTCACCTACTCGAACCATTACCGTGAGTTCCTAAGGAGATTAACTATGAAAAAACAACAAGGTTCAGTTTTGATCATAACAGTAGTTATTCTATTTGTTGCAACAATGATTAGTTTGTATGCGATGCGTGGAACTATTATGCAGGACAAGATGACTGCAAATATCAATAATAAAGTCACGACAAGCAATGCAGCTGAAGATGGTGCAACTCAATTTTTTAATTGGGCTGACAATCGATTTAAATCATTGGGTTGGCCAACCAGTAGTACTGATAAAAACTCATGGAAAGGGAATTTAGCAGATAGCTTAATTCCCTATACAAGTCCCGTTGGAGGTGTGAGTGCATCTAATGTTCAAAGTGGTCGTTACTATTGGATTAAAACCGATGCAAATATTGCAGGTTGTGCAGTTGCGAACACTAATCCTTGTTGGGATGATACGCATAAGCAAGTAACCGTACAGATTACAGGGAATTTAATCAAGGGGACTGGAACTGATACGAAGATTCTTGGAGAAAGTGTTTATCAAGTTAAATTTGCTGCACCGCAAGCAGTAAGATTACCAGAGTTACCAGCCGCATTAACTTTAGCTGGTGAAGTAAGCTCATTTTCTGGCGCAAACAGTAACGTATTCAGGATTGACGGTGGGCATAAGCTCGCGATTGCCACTATGGATGCTTCTTCAAACAGTACTGTTGTAAATGGTATTCCTAGCAATCGTAGAGACTCAGCTCATTATCCTGGTGGTAGTGGTTGTCCTTCATCGGGGGCATGTGTAAAAAACACTGATCTTGGTTTGTGGGGAGATGCTAATCGGGTTATGGATTTTGTTAACTCGATTAAAAATGCTGCTGGCGTTACTTATGTGGAAGGTGATGTTAGCGGTTCCTTACCCGCATGTTCTGGGATCGTGATTATTACAGGTAGTTTAAGAACTAATGGTAATCAATGCTCATTCCAAGGAATATTGTTGGTCTTGGGGGGGAATTATGATGTGCGAGGTAATGGTGGAGATTATGTCGGTGCATTGTATGTTGCTAATATTGAATCAAATGGCAGCGGCGGCTATCAGTTTTCTACGAGTCCTACCCAATTCAAGGGTGGTGGTAATATGACAATTACATATGACTCTAGTTTAATGGATGATTCAGCCAATCCAAGTTATTCATCAAAAACATCAATCTTATCGTGGGTTGATCTTCTTTAATTAAAGAATCCAATAAAAAACGCCTGAATTTTCAGGCGTTTTTTATTTCTTAATTCAATTAAGATTGGTTTGTAAAATAGTCTTCACTGAAGTTCATAATGAGATCAGAACCAGCTTCAACTTTCTTAATGCGAGCCTCTAACTCAGGCAAGATACGAGTCACAAAGTATTGAGCTAATGCAAGTTTGTTTTGATAGAAGTCACCTGACTTATCTTTAGCAGCAGCAGCAATTTTTGCAAACATGTAGCTGAAGCTGAGTAAGCCAACCGCATGTAAGTAATCTACAGCAGCAGAGTTAGGGAACTCTACATTTTCAGCTGCTTGCTCAATGATGAATTGAGTAACTGCTTCTACTTCAGTTGCTGCATCTAAAGTTGCATCTTTAATGAAGTTCAAATCTGCATCTAATGTATTTGCAAAGTCACGAATTTCAGCGATGTATTCAGCGATGAAAGCACCACCATTCTTAATCACTTTACGACCGATTAAGTCTTGTGATTGAACACCGTTCGTTCCTTCATAGATTTGAGCAATACGAAGATCGCGGATACATTGTTCCATACCCCATTCACGGATAAAACCATGACCGCCAAATACCATTTGTGCATCTAGCGTTGCTTGGAATGCTGTATCTGTTAGATAAGCTTTAGCAATAGGTGTTAAAAGCGCAACACGGTCATTGGCTTTTTTAACAGCTTCAGCATCGGTTGAGAACTTCGTAATATCGAGCTGTTGACCGACATAAACAGCAAATGCACGTGATGCTTCATTGTTAGCACGTACGTTTAGTAACATACGACGAACGTCACCGTGAACTAAAATGCTGTCTGCAGGTTTGCTTGGTGACTGAACACCTGAAGCGCTACGACCTTGTAAACGATCAGTCGCGTATTGTGCAGCATTTTGATAAGCAAATTCAGAAGCACCTAGACCTTGGATACCCATCGATAAACGTTCATAGTTCATCATGACGAACATCGCTGCAAGACCTTCATTTTCTTTACCAACGATGAAACCTTTAGCACCGTCAAAGTTCATGACACAAGTCGCAGACGCTTTGATCCCCATTTTGTGTTCGATTGAACCGGCACCAACTAAGTTACGTTCGCCTAAAGAACCATCTTCATTTACAAGATACTTAGGTACGATAAATAAAGAGATACCACGTGAACCAGCAGGAGCATCAGGTGTCTTTGCAAGAACTAAGTGAATGATGTTTTCAGCTAAATCGTTGTCACCGCCTGTAATAAAGATTTTTGTACCTGTGATGTTGTAAGTACCATCTTCATTACGTTCAGCTTTAGTTTTAATAATACCTAAATCTGTACCTGCATGCGGTTCAGTTAAGCACATCGTACCTGACCATTCGCCAGAGTAGATTTTAGGTAAATAAGTTTCTTTTTGCTCTTGAGATGCATAGCTGTTTAATGCCATACCTGCACCCACAGAAAGAAGCGGGTAGAGCAAGAATGATGGATTGGTTGCGAATAACATCTCATCAGCAAGAACAGTCAGCATTTTTGGCATTGCCTGACCGCCCCATTCTTCATCAGCACCTAAGCCAATCCAACCACCTTCGGCATATTGACGGAAAGCATCTTTGAAACCAGCTGGAGTGAATACTTCACCATTTTCCCAACGAGCGCCTTCTTCATCACCAGTACGGTTAAGAGGATGAGTTACATTCTGCGCAAATTTAGCCATTTCTTCTAAAATAGCTTCAGCCGTTGCCGCATCTACATGAGCAAGTTTTTCATTAGCTTGCCAAAATTGTTCTGCGTTAAATACATCATTTAAGATGAATTTCATGTCTGCTAAAGGAGCATTGTAAATTGGCATAATCGTTCCCTTCTAGGCACAGGCTCTGTGCAAAGTGATCAAATAAAACGAACAAATAAATGAATAATCTAAATTTAGCATTGATTAAACAAAAAAAGGACGGTCAAAACTGACCAGTCCTTTTTTTGTGATGAACGTTGCATCTCACTCTAATCTATGATTAGAACGCGAAGTGTTCCGCATCAAGTTCAAACAATGGCGCAACACCAGTTGAAAGTACATCTACATGCGAGCGAACACGTGGCAAGATCTTCTTGAAGTAGAAGCGAGCAGTCGCTACTTTCGCATTGTAGAAGTCAACATCAGTTGAGCCTTCAGCCAGTTTCTCCTGAGCAACAAGTGCCATACGTGCCCATAGGTAAGCAAGTGTGACATAACCAGAGAAGTACATGTAGTCAACCGCAGCTGCGCCCACTTCATCAGGGTTTTGCATTGCACGCATACCGATTTGCATCGTGATATCGCCCCATTCTTTGTTTGCAGCAGCCAATGGTGCAAGGAATTCTTGCATTGCAGCATTGTCTTTGTTTGCTTCAACAAATTTATGGATGATCTTGGTGAAGTCTTTCAACATTGCACCTTGAGTTTGCAATACTTTACGACCTAAAAGATCAAGTGCTTGAATTTCAGTTGTTCCTTCGTATATGCAAGCAATACGTGTATCACGTACAATTTGCTCCATACCGTATTCAGAAATAAATCCGTGACCACCAAATACCTGAACACCATGTTTTGCAGATTCAGAACCAGTTTCAGTTAAGAATGCTTTAGCGATAGGTGTTAACAGAGACAAGATGTTGTCAGCAAATTTACGCTCTTCTTCAGTTTCGCCTTTTTCAACGATATCTGCATACTGAGCCAATAAGTAAACAAGTGCACGACCACCTTCAGCAAATGCTTTTTGAGTTAAAAGCATATTACGAACAGCAGGGTGAACAATAATTGGATCTGCTTCTTTTTCAGGCGCTTTAGGACCTGAAAGTGCACGCATTGCTAAACGATCTTTCGCATATGCTAAAGCACCTTGGAAAGAACCTTCAGATGCAGCAAGACCTTGAACGGCTGTACCAATACGTGCAGTGTTCATGAATGTGAACATGCAGTTTAGGCCGCGGTTTTCTGGTCCGATCAAGTAACCTTTTGCTTTATCAAAGTTGATCACACAAGTTGCGTTACCATGGATACCCATTTTGTGTTCGATTGAAGCACAACGTACAGCGTTACGCTCGCCAACTGAACCATCAGCATTTACAAGGAATTTCGGTACGATGAACAGCGAAATACCTTTAGTGCCTTTAGGTGCTCCAGGTAAACGTGCAAGAACGATGTGAACGATGTTGTCAGCCATGTCATGTTCACCAGCAGAGATAAAGATTTTCTCGCCAGAAATTGCATAGCTACCATCATCATTTGGTTCTGCTTTAGTACGAATAATACCTAAGTCTGAACCTGCATGAGATTCAGTTAAGCACATTGTACCTGTCCAAACACCTGATACAAGGTTTGGCATATACGTCGCTTTTTGTTCATCAGAACCATGGTGTTCAATTGTACGAACAGCACCATGAGAAAGACCTGGGTACATACCCCAAGACCAGTTTGCTGTACCAACCATCTCAGAAATTGTGATTCCTAGAGAGTTTGGTAATGCTTGACCGCCAAATTCTTCATCAGCAGAAAGAGATGGGAAACCAAGTTCGATATATTTTTGATACGCTTCTTTAAAGCCTGTAGGTGTTGTAACAACACCATCATTCCAAGTACAACCTTCACGATCGCCTGATTGGTTGATAGGAGAAAGTTCATTCTCACAGAAATCAGCTGCTGCTTCTAAATATTGATCAACCAATTCGCGGCTTACGGTGCCTTGAAATGCAGGAAGTTTTGCGTAATGTGCTTCAGCATTTAATAATTCGTGCAATACGAACTGCATATCACGTAAGGGTGCTTTGTATTGTGGCATAGCATTTTCCTCAATACTGGTTAAACCAGAGTTATAATCTTAGTCAATGATAAATGTGCCTAATGGCAGCATTTTGTACCGCTAATCGTGCAGCAAGTCATCGTTCGGTACAAGCTTTTACAGGTCATTTCTTAGTGACTGCAAAGTCAAAGATTTTTACCTTGAAATGGCTAAGTTGCTTGAGTGTAAATAGTTTTGCTGAATTTGAAATGATACAAATAGTCAAAACCGTAAAGAGATATGTCCAATAAAAAGGCGCCATTTGCGCCTTTTTTATCTATTTATGCTTTTTAGAGTGGCTTAAGCAGCCTTATCTGGTGCTGAAACAGGTGCTTTAGGCTGGAAGTGAACGATACATTTACCATCCATCGTCTGCGTACCCACTTTTATTTGAACGGCTTTACCATCGGTTTGACCTTGGCAGGCTTTGGTTGCGGCTTGTTGGCGTGCTTGACGTTCAGCTAAACGTTGATCGTATTGCTGGGTTAACTCAGCACGTTTCGCATCGGTTAGTGGTTCGCCGCGTTGCATATGCATGCCACGGAATTCACCACGACCGGCTTGATCACCACGCATTGGGCGATGTTCACCACGTTTCATTTCATCACGGTTCGGTTTAAACGAAATCGCACATGTGCCTTCTAGTGTTTGCTCACCTGCTTTGACTTGGACTGCTGAACCCACCGCTTTGCCATCGCAGGCTTTTTTAATGTCTTGCATGACTTGTTTACGTTCAGTACGCATTTTTTCAAACTGTTCGCGTTGTTCAGGTGTCATGTGACGGTCTTTTTGATAATGACCATGCATATGTTGCGACTGCTCCATATCTTTCGATGCTTGGGTGGATTGACAGGCAGTCAACGCACCTACAGATAAAACGCTGGCAGTGGCTAAAGCAATTTTTGTCATCTTATTCATTCTACAACTCCCCCATACAAGAGCATGTGATTTTGGATGATTAAAGATTAAATCATAAAGATGTAGAAACAATGGAGAGTTTTTTGATGCAGTGTTCTATACAATAACAAGGCAAAAGAATGACCGAGAGACTGCTTTTGAAGATTCGCCGCGTACCGATTGCTTTACGCTTATTCCTCACTGTATTGCTGACCACTTTGGTGATTACCACGGTGAGTTTAGGTGTGCTGCATTGGACGATGCAAAAGAATTTTGCCAAATATGTGGCGGACGTGGAAATGCAAAAGCTCGATCATCTGATTGATAACTTGGCTGGCGTTTATAGTACCTATCATGACTGGGGCAATGCCATTCAAGCGCAAATTTTGCAGATTGAAGGACATGCCGCGCCAGATGATTATGACCGTCTCTCTCGTTGGTGGTTGCGCCGCCAGTACGATATTGCTCTGCAACAGCGTTATTTTAAAGAAAATACCAAAACCTTACTCAGTGATGTCTCTACCACTGAAGTCAAACATGAAAAACAGATTTTAACCGAACAAGAATTGCAAGCTTTGGAGGAAAACTTACCTTCGGAGTTTCAACCCTTCGAAGGTTTAAAGTTTCCACTCAGCGCCAATCAAAATGTGTTCCGCCCAGATCGTAAAAAAGAAGAGATTGAACAAGAGAGCAAACAAAACACAGGCAAAAAACAGTTTATTTCCACGCCTGACCGTTTGGGTCTGAGCTCGCGTTTGTCTTTATACGATACGCAGCGTCAGTTTGTGGTCGGTGAACCCTCGGATGATCAAGTTTCTTTCCGTCCTATTGTGGTGAATAACCAAGTGGTGGGGTATTTGGGGCTGAAACCAGTCCTTGATCAAGATGATGCATTGAGTATCAACTTCTTTAGTAACCAAAAACGTTATTTATTGCTGGTCTATGGTTTAACCGTTTTTGCTAGTTTAATTGCTGCGTTGTTGCTTGCGACTTATTTTAAGACACCGATTCAACGCTTGTTGAATGGTACGCGTGAATTAACAAAGGGTAATTTTCAGCATCAAGTTAAAGTGAATCGAAACGATGAGCTGGGTGATTTATCCAATGAACTGAACCAACTGGCTGTGATTTTAGATCAGCATGAAATTTCGCGTCGTCAGTGGGTGTCAGATACTTCGCACGAGTTGAAAACACCGCTGGCAGTGTTACAAGCGCAGATCGAAGCGATGCAAGACGGAATTCGAAAACCAACGCCTGAGCATTTTGAATCGATGTTACGCCAAGTCACCAGTTTGAAAAAACTCACGCATGACTTGGCCGATTTGGCACAAGCGGAAGCACAGCAATTAAACTGTTACTTTGCAACCGTGAACCCGTGGGCGGTGATTGAGCAAGAAGTGGAAAACTTTAAGCCTAAATTTGAACAGGCCCATTTAAGCATTAGTGTCGAAGGTGAGGGCGCTGAGTTACAACTTGATATTGACCGCTTTAAGCAAATCATGGTCAATTTGTTGGGTAATAGCATTCGTTATACCGAAGCAGGTGGTCAGGTTCGAGTTCATACGGAACAGTCTGCAACAGATTGGACAGTCTATGTCGATGACAGTCCATATGGTTTAACTGATGAGCAACTAACAAGACTCGGTGAGCGTTTCTATCGAGTCGACGACTCGCGTACGCGGAGCACCGGTGGTACAGGTTTAGGTCTGGCTTTATCGGTCAAAATTGCCAAAGCTTTGGGCGGCGAATTGAGTTTTGATCATTCGCCTTTGGGTGGTTTACGTTGCAAGTTAACGTTCCCAAAAAAATGAAACACAAAAGGAAGTATGTATGAAACATATTATGCTGGTTGAAGATGAAGTAGAACTTGCACAATTGGTCCGCGATTATCTTGAAGCAGCGGGCTTTGAAGTCAGTATGTTTCATGATGGTCAGGAAGCTTACGATAGCTTTACGCAGCGTAAACCGAGTCTGATGATTTTAGACTTAATGGTGCCTCGTATGGATGGCTTGACCATTTGCCGTAAAGTCCGTGAACAGTCGGATTTGCCGATTATTATGGTCACTGCACGTACGGAAGAAATCCACCGTGTGCTTGGCTTGAACATGGGGGCAGACGACTATGTGTGTAAACCCTTTAGCCCAAAAGAATTGGTAGCGCGTGTCCAAGCCGTGTTACGTCGTTTAGAGCGTAAAGCTGAGCCTGAAGATCAGTCTTTATTCCGTATGGATAAAGCGCAACAACGCATTTGGTATCAACAAAAGCCTTTAAACTTAACGCCGACCGAGTTTCGTTTACTGGAGTTGTTTTTAGAGCATGTGGGTCAAGTCTATTCACGTGCACAGCTACTGGATCATATCAACCCAGACAGCTTTGATGTGGCTGATCGGGTGATAGACAGCCATATTAAAAACCTGCGTCGCAAGATCACTGAGGCGGCTGATACAGGCAATCGCCATGAATGGATTCAGGCAGTGTATGGAGTTGGCTATCGTTTTGAATATCCTGATGAGTAAGTAGTTTTACTTTATCTTGTGGATAACCACAACATTATCCACAGAAATTGTGGATAATTTCTGATGAATTCTGAGCAAGGGCGATGTGCTTTATCGATCTATTTTAGATAAACAACACGCCTGAACCGCGATAGCGGCACTAAGTAAATCAAAATTATTCGGAATTAAGATGAACAACTTACCATCACCTCAGGCACATCACTTGGTAAAGGTGCAGTATCTTGTTCAGTTTCCAAATCAGGCTGTTTTTGATAAGGCTGATTGAGTAGCTTAAATAAACGATCAACTTCACTGAAATCACCACGTTCAGCTTGTTCAATCGCTTTTTGTGCCATGTGATTGCGTAAAATATAATGAGGATTAGCGCTTTGCATAACTCGATCTAACTTGTCTGTATCTTGAGTTTTGCGAATTTCCTGATATTGATGGAGAAAAGCATCAAACTGACGTAGATCTAAGCAATCATCACGGAGTGTTTTATATTCCTTGTTCTGTAGGCGAATAAAACTTTGCGTATAGTCGAGTTGTTCCGTTTGTAAAATTCGCAAGAATGCAAAACTACAATCTAAACTGTCTTTATGAAAATGGGGGAGTCCCATCTTCTCGCAGAGTCCTTGACCATAATGATGTAAAAAGATTGGTTCAAATTGTTCTAAGCAAGTCGCTAAATCTTGTTTGAATTGTTCTTTATGCTCAGGCTTAGCTAAAGGAATAAGATTGTTCAACCATGTCCACAAATTCCAATGTCCAATACTTGGTTGGTTTTGATAGGTATAACGACCCTGATAGTCAGAGTGGTTGTTAATCCAGTTTGGTCGAAAGCGTTCCATAAATCCATAAGGACCAAAATCTAAGGTTGAGCCTGTAATATTAAGATTATCGGTATTCATTACACCATGCGCAAAACCAACTAATTGCCATTTGGCGATCATGATTGCTGTACGTTCAATGACAGCTTTAGCGAAACCCAGAACAGGGTTCTCAGCTTCTAGGCATTCTGGATAATGCCATTCGATACACTTTTGCGTAAATTCAGTTAAAAGTTCAGGTGCATATTGATTGATCCACTCAAAATGACCGAAACGGATATGACAGTCTGAGGTGCGTAACAACATTGCACCAAGTTCAAGAGTTTCACGTTGTACACCTTGTGTCGATGTGGTGAAACCAACGGCATGACTTGAAGCCACGCCAAGCGCATTCAGTGCATGACCTGCTAGATATTCACGAATCACTGAGCGCAGTACCGCACGGCCGTCACCCATACGAGAGTAGGGGGTGGAACCAGCACCCTTGAGGTGTAGATCAATGGTTTGTCCATGTTGATTTAGAATTTGTCCAATCAATAAACCACGCCCATCCCCTAATTGTCCTGCCCATTGACCAAACTGATGTCCTGCATAGACCATGGCCAAAGGGGAAAATTCGGCAAAGGTTTTTTGCCCGCTACAAATCTCAACCCAGTTGGCTTTATCCTCTTCATTCCATTGCAATTCATCAGCTAACGCTTCGTTAAAGTGACCTGCCTTTGCACCACGTAAAGGGCTTGGTTGTTGCTGGTGATAGAGCTTAGGATTCAGTGAATTGTAACGGGGATTAAATTGCATAAAAATAAGGTCAAGAGATGGGCTGAGTAATCACTATATCAAATATAGGTTTGAATAGGCGAATGCTTATAGGCATAAAAAATGGCCTCATTGAGAGACCATTTTGATTGAGTAAATTGATTACTCTGAAACAGGTGCTTTTTTGATATTTCGAACTAAAGTTTCTAAGCATTCGCGGTGATGAGCAAGACGATGCTCAAGCAGTTGGAAATCAACTTTAAGCTTATGATCCATTTGATGAATCTTTTCAGCCATAGCTGCTTTTTTAGTTTGAAGTTCTTGCTCTTTCAACTTAGCCCAATCATTTAAGGTATTGGTAAATGCTTCATATTCTTGAGCAATACGTTGTTTCATCTGAGCAATATCTGTATTGACATCATGACCATAAATCGCAAGGTCTTGTTCAGCATACTTAAACTTCATCGCAAGTTCGGCTTTTTGGATATTGAAGCTAGGAATGCGACGTAAGTTTTTGGCTAAACCAAGTTTAGAGCTTGTCCAAATTAACCATTTAGTAGGATCATATTGCCACCATTTCACGCCATTACGGTAATCGTATTGGAAGATATGGTGATAATTATGGTAACCCTCACCCCAAGTGAGAATCGCTAAAATGAAATTGTCACGTGCTGTGTTTTCGTCAGTATATGGACGTTTGCCCCACATATGACAAAGAGAGTTGATGAAGAAGGTAACGTGATGGCTAATGAATAAACGAATTAAACCACCAAGTAGTAATACGCCCCAAACATCGCCAACAAGCCAACCGATTGGTAATAGAAGACCTGCATGCACTGCGATTACTAATGGAACATAATATTTATGTTGGAACATGACGAGCTTGTCATTTAACAAGTCAGGTGCATTTTTATAGTTTGGTTCAGCCGCAGGGTAGTTGCGTAACATCCAACCCATGTGTGCATACCAAAAACCGTTATTAATCGAATAAGGATCTTGATCGACATCATCAACATGGCGGTGATGAGTACGGTGACCTGAAGCCCAAAACAAAATACTGTTTTGAACTGCAAAAGTACCAGCAATCATAAGTAAGATTTTAAGAGGTAAAGCTGCTTCATAAGCACGGTGTGCCCATAAACGGTGGTAGCCAGCGGTAATACCTAAACTGCTTACAGCCAGTAAAAAGAACATGCTAATCCATGCGCCCATACTGAAGTCATGATGGTAGCTATAGATTGGAACCGTAATTAGCGCAACGATTGGTAAAAATACCAATGCAAAAATTGCAATCCAATTAATGGGTGCTTTCTTGAGTGGGGCGGAATTCATATCCGTCAGCGCTCCTAATAATCTTGTTTGCACAAGATAATAAAACTAAACGAGATAGCAAAACCAATCATGACGATATATTGCTATTTTATCACAGATATTAGCATGCCCAGATTCATAAGCACTAGTATTATTGTACAGTTGTATCGAAAGAACAGTAACAGAATTCATTTGTTAATATGGTCAATGAATTAAAAGGTGAACTAAATCAATGTCTGAGCAAATTACCGTGAAAAATATCATTTCTTATTTGAAGGCATTTTTTAACAA
The DNA here is from genome assembly GCF_051390655.1 of Acinetobacter sp. P1(2025). Taxonomy (NCBI): domain Bacteria; kingdom Pseudomonadati; phylum Pseudomonadota; class Gammaproteobacteria; order Moraxellales; family Moraxellaceae; genus Acinetobacter; species Acinetobacter sp. P1(2025). The sequence continues at coordinate 34,765 of NZ_JBPKBJ010000023.1, read as the reverse complement.
AAGTTTAATCATATCGACAGCTCTTGTGATTTCGGCTTGTCAAAGCCAACCACAAACGACCCAGTCTAAAACCTTGCAGCCAAAACGTGTGAATCAACTTCCAACGCTACAAGTTCGCAAGAGTACAGATGGCGTGCAAGATGTAACGTGGCAAATTACTCACATTCATAACAAAAGGGCATTATTCTTTAATCAATATCCAAATTTCGCTCTTAATTCTGCAACAAATCTGGTCTCTGGTCATACAGGGTGTAATAACCTATATGGTCGTTATACGTATAACTTTGCGCAACGCACATTAGATTTTGATGTGATGGCTGGACACAATAGTTGTGACAAGGCTTTGGCCCAAGAAGCTGATTTAATGGACTCCATGCAGCGTGTGAAAAAGTTTCAGTTTGATGGGACGAATTTATATTTGTTAGATGAAAAAGGTCAGCGTCTAATTCAAGCCCAACGCCAAAGATAAAGACGACTTAAGTCGTCTTTTTTTACAGTTTGAGGTGTTGCAGCATGAGTTGAGGAACATCTGTAATCAACCCCTCTATACCGAGTTGTTGAAGATGTTTTGCTCGATCAATGTCATTCACAGTCCAAACACTGGTTTTTAAATTCGCATGTTGGGTGAGTTTGATGATCTCATCAGTGGCAAGCTGGTCTTTCCAACCTATTTGCTGACATTCATATTGTTGAGCAAGTTCAATGGCATATTCACCAATCGGGATTTCAACCAACAAACCGCGTTTATAGTGACTACGAATGTGTTGTAAGGCAGCTAAAATTTTGACATCAAAGCTAGTGATCGTTGCTGAAGTCTCAAAACCTTTTAAATCTTGATGTAATTGCTCGATCAGGCGTTCGGCAGCAGCTTCATCTGCGACTGCTTTGATTTCCACTTCGATGTGGTCAAAATCTGTTAGGCATTCTAATACATGCGGCAAACTTGGGGTGTATTCTTCAAATGTCCAATGCTGCCATTGATGGCGATGATCAAATTGTTGAGCTTCAGATAAATCGCAGCTTTCAACATGTTGTGCTCGACCTGTGGTACGCACAAAATCATCATCATGAATAACTACCAGTTGCCCATCTTTGAGTTGACGTACGTCAAACTCGACTGCACGTATCCCCAGTCCATGTAGATAGCGAAATCCACCTAGTGTATTTTCAGGGGCTTCACCACGTGCACCACGATGACCAATGATTCGCATTTCGACTCACCTTAGAAATAATTATGCTTATTCAATGCTGTCATTAATGTTCTTTTGCCAGAGTACTTCGCTACCGCCTTCTGCACGTTGTAAAGCACGGGAAGCAACAAATAACCAGTCTGATAGACGATTCAATAGCTGTAAAGCCGTTGCTTGAATATTTTGATCACGACTGTGTACCGACATTAATGCACGTTCAGCACGACGACATACAGCACGTGCCTGATGTGCATAGCTACATGCCAGACTACCTGAAGGTAAAATAAACTCTTTGAGCATCGGCAGCGATTCGTTCATTTGATCAATTTCTTTTTCAAGGAATTCAATACAAATCGGTTGGAGTAAATGATAGTTTGGAATACAAACCTCACCGCCTAAATCGAATAGCCAGTGTTGAATAAGACTTAAGCTTTTGTCCCATTGGGTTTTGCTTTCTATTTGGCTAGCTGTGATCTGAGCACGAAGTACACCAATCGTTGCATTCAGTTCGTCAACATCACCCAAGGCTGTAATACGCAAATCATCTTTGGCTACTCGTGAACCATCTCCAAGCCCTGTTGTACCTGAGTCGCCAGTGCGAGTGTAGATCTTACTTAAACGATGTCCCATCAAACTGTCCTACCAATAAAAAGGGGATAATGTCGGTCAAAACATTACCCCGAAAATGGAGTTAATAAAATATTTTTAGGATATTATTGCGCGATTAATAACGGAACGTAACGCCCACTGAAGCTAGACGACCACCATTAACGTAGTAAACACCACCACCGTTATAAGCGGTTTTGTAGTTCACATCACCGATGTTTTCGAGATTAGTGAAGATTTTGATCATTGGCGTTGCTTGCCAATATGCATTGACATTAGTAGTTACGTAACCTGGTGTTGTGGTTGGGGTGGTTGAAGGCCAGTCGGCAAAATCTTTAGATTTAGATTTCGCAACGATAGATGCTGAAATACCGTAGATTCCATCATCCCAACCAGTGGTTAAAGTTAAGCTTTGTTTCGGACGACGATTTAACTCTTTATTTGTTTCATCATCTTTGGCTTGAACATAGGCATATGTTGTATTTAAAAACAACTCATCTTGTTGCCACTTAAATGATGCTTCGCCACCTGTAAACGTTGCTTTGTTAACATTAATCAGTTTGCCTGCTTGGAAGCTAATTAAATTATCCACTTTGTTACGGTAAACCGATAACCCCAAATCAATACCATAGTTTAGCTTTTGGTCTACACCAATTTCATAAGAAAAACTTTCTTCTGGTTTTAGGTCAGGATTGGCGCCCCAAGACATCGCATACAGATCATTTGTAGTTGGCGCGCGGAATGCAGAGCCAATATTCGCATAAACACTTGTTAGTGGTAATACTTGGTATCTGATCGCACCTTGACCTACAGTATGTGTACCAAACTTATCGTTATCCTCAACACGAACACCAACTTGAGTTTCTATGCCATCTTGTTGATATTGATGCTGAAGAAAATAACCAACGGTATCGATAGATTCTTTGTATTTTACGTCTTCTCCACCCCAAAGATTTTTAGAGTACACATCACCTTTAATGTCTTTAAAGGTTGAACCCAATAAAATGTTTTGTGCAGGTGTGAATTGCCATTTGGTATAGAGTTCTGCCTCTTGAGTCGTGCTATATACGTAGTCAGGAGAATTATTTTGATTCAGGTCGTCTTTATACTGTGATAGTCGTGCATGTACAGCTAAGTTCTCTAGAATATTGGCACGCGCTTTTAGGTTAATCGCTTCATTTTTAAAGTCTTGAGAAACTAAATTGCCGTAATTGTCGTAGTCGCTGTAGCCTTCATTTTCACTATAATCAACAGAAGCAGCATAGTTTTCTTGTTCTACACCAATTTTTGCACTATAGCCTTTTTGATCAAAACTCGCTTTCTTCGAGTTTTTAGCATCAGTGACAGGCGTACCATCAGTTTCTAAACGTTGACCACGCAGTTGTGCATAAAAACCATTTTCTGCTAGGTCTGCACCAATTACAGATTTATAAGTATTATTTTCGCCGATCTCACCTGTTACAAAAGCTGAAGTTTTTTCAGGTGTTTTTGAGATGAGTTGTACTACACCGCCAATAGCATCCGCACCGTATAGAACAGATGCTGGACCTTTTAATACTTCAATTTGTTTGATATCAGTGGTATCAATAAATGGAAGAGAAGCGGCACCAGATGTATTTGAGTTAAGGCGAACACCATCTCTTAATAATAGTGTGTGATTTGAATTAGTGCCTCGTAGAAAGATTGAGGCTGCTTGTCCGTAACCACCGCTTTGGACCATATTGATCGAAGCATCTGTTTGTAATAGTTGTGGTAAAGATGCAATCGGAGACTGCTCAAGGATTTTCGGTTCTATGATGTTGATACGTGCAGGAACATCACTAATTTTTTGTTCTGTACGTGTTGCTGTGACCACGATCGTATCGAGTGATGCAGTTTTATTGGTTGATACGGTTTGAGCAAAAGCAGCTGAACTTAACCCCATCGCAATAGCGATAGCCCCAGCCAAATGTGCCGGTTTTAAATGTGTAGACATGATGTCGCTCCATACATTCACCCATCGTGAATGTTAATGTGGAAGTAAACAACAAGCAGGTCTCCGGACTTCACTATATCATCACAATCGTGATGCTATTAATCATCTTCCCACATCATTCAGATGCAGTGATTTGGCTTAGAGCTGAGATTAATAATTCGGTGTTACCGTTGCGAGGGCAGTGTTGGATTTGCACCAACTTCCCTATAAGCAAAAGAATTTGCTTTAGACTTGTTGCGAGATTGAGCGCAGTATAAAGTGTTCACGTTTTTTAAACAATCGCATTTCAGACTGAACTTTGCCCCAAGCTGGTTAAATTGGATTACAATGCGGTGCAATCAAATTTTAATGCTAAAATTGGACTTATTATGCGCCAAATTCAAAGCCGAACTCGCGCCAAGATTTGTGGCATCACACGTGCACAAGATATTCAAGCCGCAATAAGTGCTGGCGCAGATGCAATTGGTTTGGTTTTTTTCCCTCCGAGTCCAAGGCATGTCACTATTGAAAATGCACAGGAACTTGCGAATCTCGTTCCTCCCTATGTGCAATTGGTGGGTTTATTTGTCAATGCAAGTGCACAAGAAATCCAAACGGTGCTTGATTCAGTTCCTTTGGATGTATTACAACTACATGGCGATGAACCCCCTGATCAATGCCAACAAATTGCTGCGCAATGTAAGCGCCGTTGGTACAAAGCGATTCAAGTTAAGCCTGATTTAGATGTTGTGACTGAAATTCAACGTTATGAAGCTGCGGGAGCCAGTGCAGTACTTTTAGATGCATGGCATCCTCAGTTAAAAGGTGGGACGGGGCATTGTTTCGATTGGAATCAATTTCCTCAACTTGATATCCCACTGATTTTGGCAGGCGGTCTAACCCCTGAAAATGTGAGTGAAGCTATACACACTACGGCTGCTTTTGCTGTAGATGTGAGCGGAGGCGTAGAGTCCGCAAAAGGTATAAAAGACCAACAACTCATTGAAAAATTTATGCAAGGAGTCCAACGTGGATCAGCAAAATAATGTGATTGACTACACCCAGTTTCCAGATGCTCAAGGGCATTTCGGTATTCATGGTGGACGTTTTGTGTCAGAAACGCTGATGGCTGCGCTTGAAGATTTAGAAAATCTTTATAATCGCATGAAAAATGATGAAACGTTTTTGGCTGAGTTTGATCGTGATCTTGCGTACTATGTTGGTCGTCCTAGTCCTCTTTATCATGCTGAGCGATGGTCTCAGCACCTCGGCGGTGCGCAAATTTACTTAAAACGTGAAGACCTAAACCATACTGGCTCTCACAAAGTAAATAACACGATTGGTCAGGCATTATTGGCAAAACTTTCGGGCAAAAAACGAATCATTGCTGAAACAGGTGCTGGTCAACATGGTGTAGCAACCGCAACAATCGCTGCTCGCTTGGGTATGGAGTGCGTGGTGTACATGGGTGCTGAAGACGTAAAGCGTCAAGCGATGAATGTATATCGCATGCGTTTGCTTGGCGCAAAAGTTGTACCAGTGCAAAGCGGATCCAAAACTTTAAAAGATGCATTGAATGAAGCGATGCGTGATTGGGTAACCAATGTCGATACGACTTATTACGTAATTGGTACAGTTGCTGGGCCACACCCTTATCCACAACTTGTACGTGATTTCCAGTCGATTATTGGACGCGAAGCACGTCGCCAAATCCTTGAGCAAGCGGGTCGTCTTCCTGACGCATTAGTTGCTTGTGTCGGTGGTGGTTCAAATGCGATGGGCTTGTTCTATCCATTCCTGAATGATCAAGATGTCAAAATGTATGGCGTTGAAGCTGCTGGTTACGGTATTGAAACAGGCAAACATTCTGCTCCATTGAATGCAGGTCATGTTGGTGTATTGCATGGTAACCGTACTTACCTCATGTCTGATGCACAAGGTCAGATCATTGAAACACACAGTATTTCCGCAGGTTTGGATTATCCTGGTGTTGGACCAGAACACAGTTTCTTGAAAGATATGAAACGCGTTGAATATGTTCCGATTAAGGATGATGAAGCTCTGCAAGGTTTCCGTGATCTCACCAAAATTGAAGGAATTATTCCTGCTTTGGAAAGTTCACATGCGATGGCGTATGTCACTAAACTGGCACCAACAATGTCAAAAGATCAAATCATCATTGCGACTGTTTCAGGTCGTGGTGATAAAGATTTAATGACGGTAGCCCGTATTGATGGCGTCGAAATGGTTGAAATGTAAGTCAACCTCATGCCAAGTTTGTTTATGGTGATGTTGGGTGGTCGACATGCTAAAGCCATTACCGAAGTCCATGATGTGGTTATGGCAATCGGTGATGATGTGCAGGAGATCATTCCTCAACTGAAGCAAGCTTGGTTTGGTGAGTTGAAGGGTTTACATATTGACGCTTGGGCTCAGTTTTCTGGAGTTCAGACGCAAGGTGTAGATTATCAAATTCACTTCGCGCTTGCTGCCCCAGCAGTAGACGAGCAAAAGTTATATTTGATCAATCTCGGCGGATATTCAGCAAATCAATTTGGCGAGTTACATCGTTATCACTTGGTGGTTGCTACAAATACTACTCAAGCTAAACAGATTGCGAAGCAGTTGATTCCACCAGAGTGGGGTAAACCACATACTGACCGTGTTATTGAGGTGGATGATTGTATCCCAATCGATCATGTTGCAGGGCGTTATGTGCATTTAGTGAAAGGTCTGTTTAAGCCGATAACTTGGCAAAATACTTATCTTCCAATTGATTAAATATCATAAAAAAAATGGGGAGGCGAAAGCTTCCCCATTTTTTATGTGAACTACTGAATAACTTTAATACGGTTGGTTTCAGGTGCTTGAACAGGTGAATTTTGGTTGATGTATTTTTCTAATGCATCAACGTCTTGTCCACCACCTACACGATTGGTTCCTTTTGTGAGTACAGTAAAGTTATCGCCACCATCTGCAATAAAACTATTTACGGTGACTCGATAAGATTTGCTATCCATTAAAGCCTGCCCAGAAATCATAATTTGAGTAGCACGTGGGACAGCAGTTGCATCTTTTTTATAAGCATAACTCAGCTCTTTAGATGGTTGTAATATACGCGGTCGATTGGCATTTGCCCCAGACCATTGTTGTTCTAATAGTTCACGGATTTGTTGGCCTGTCAGACTTAAAGTGACAATCGAATTACCAAAAGGTTGTACTGCAAATACATCTCCAAAAGTAATTTGATTATTACTGTTGGTTTGAAGGTCAGCACGTACCCCACCTGGATTCATTAATGTGAAATCAGAGCCTTGATTGCTTGCAGTTAAAGCTGCTGCCTGTTGGGCATCTGCAATTAAATTACCTAAAGCGGTTTCACCACTTTCAGCTGCATTTCGATTAATGACTGTGGTCGCAGTGCCTACGATACGTGCAGAAATTGTAGTTACAGCTTGACGATATTTATCCAGAATCGCTTCGATACTTGGTGTCTTGTTAAATTTTTCATATAAGTTAGTCAAGTTAACCGTAGTCGTTCCAGACGTATATGCTTCGCTTTGAATTGGTACTTGTTGAGCATCTTTCTTGATGACATCCCCAGTTTTACCATCGAGCTCAAGTTTAATGTTGGTAATTGCTGTGCCGTATTGTCCTGCTGAGGTCAATAGAAATGGCTTTTGTGGGTTTAAGGTTGAATAGTCACAGATATAAGACTGGTGGGTGTGTCCTGAAACTACGACATCAACCGCAGTATCTAAACGATCTAATATTCCAGTCAAAGGTCCACTTAAACCTGCGCAGGTTTTCGCATTAAATTTAGTACTTGGTGCTACACCCTCATGTACCACTACAACAATTGCTTCAACCCCTTGCTTTTTTAACTCAGGTATAAGTGAATTGACAGTCTCGGCTTCATCATGAAAATCAACATCTTTGATACCTGCCGCTGAGACAATTGTTGGTGTTGCTTCTAAGGTCAAACCAATAAATGCAACAGGGATATTGCCATAGCGCTTAATTTTATATGCAGGAAATAGTGTTCTTTTGGGATCAGCTTTCAAAGAGACATTTGCTGCTAAAAAGTTAAATTTTGCACCAGCGAAATCTTTGTTAATTTGGCAAGGTTTAGTGGTGGTATATTGCTGACAACCACCATTTTGCAAACGACGTAATTCATCAGTTCCACGATCAAATTCATGATTACCAACCGCGTTAAAATCAATTTTGATTTCATTCATGGTTTCAATGGTCGGTTCATCCAAGAATAGGGATGAGGTAAGTGGCGAGGCACTAATTAAATCACCCGCAGATACCACGGCATTGTTAGGATATTGAGCACGGAGTTTATTGATTGCATCTGCAAAATAACTGACACCCCCTACAGGAATTCGTACCGATTTATTCGTGTCAGTGGGGTCTTCAGCCTCAATAAAACGTTTTGGTGGTTCCAAATTACCGTGAAAATCATTGAAAGCTAAAATATTAATACTTTGATTTTGTCGTTCTGGTTGGGTTGCAGAACTATTTTGATCATCGTTGTCGTTACATGCTGTCAGTGCTAATACTATGAATCCCAACGCGTTGACTTTTAATAATGGATGTAGAGTCATGTTTTTTGATCGAGTGGTATAAGATTGTTTTTTAAAATAAAACTTGAGTATGAATATTTGATGAAATATTAAGCTAAAATACATCTTGCTGCTCACTCGCATTAGTCTGAACTTATTTGAGTAATTTTGATGGTTCGAGATAATGCTTGAGAAATCATAGAGATTGGACTTTATGACGGTAATAGATGCAATGACGCAATCATGGAAATCGACAATGGATTTGATACAAACAAATGGTCAACCTCGTTATGGACGTTTCGAACACGTTCCATCACGTATTAATTTAGATGACTATATTTATAAAACCCCTTATGGTCAGGTATTAAAAGGTTGGCGAAAACAGCTTAAATATAAGAAGTTTAAATTCTGTGGATTACAACATGAGCATTTTAGCATCGGGATTGCGATTGTTGATTTGTCATGGGCAGGGCATGCTTTTTATTATGTGTATGATCATCTTGCGCAAAAAGTCATTGAGTGGAATGCGATACAGCCTTTGGCTTTAAAAACACAACTAGACGAACAGCCTTTGTTTAGTCAAAGTTTTTTTAAAAAGTCTGCCTACCAATTTGATATGCAACATGCGAATGGTGTGCGTTATATTCAAGTGACAAAACATGGCGAAACACAGTTGAAAGCACGGATTTTTTGTGCAGGAACTGATGCTTTGAGTATGTGTTCACCGACAGGTATTAATGGATGGACGTATACACAGAAGCAAACCACTTTAGCTGTTGAAGGTTTTTTTATTAGTCCTGATCAGCAACGCATCGACTTTAGTGAACAAAGCCTAGCAGCTTTAGATGATACTTGTGGTTTTCTTCGCCCAGAAACTGCTTGGTTTTGGTTGTCGTGTCAATTTAGAGATCAACAAGAGCGACGGATCGGTTTAAATTTAGCCTCAGGTGTGAACGAAAGTTTTGGCAATGAAAATGCTTTGTGGGTCAATGGTCGTCTCTATCCGCTCAATGATGTTTTATTTGAACAGCAAAACGAAACAACATGGACAATTCGTTCTTTAGATCAACGTCTCAACCTACTTGTTGAAACAGGGTGGTGTCGTTTTGAAAATATTAATTTGCGTTTGATTGGCAGTCAGTTTAATCAATGGCAAGCGAAAGTAACAGGGACGATTGATTTGGAAGCGGTTGAATCCGTTGTTCTAAATGAACAATATGGTTTATTAGAGCAGCATTACGCGAAGTGGTAAGTTCTAAAAAAACCTCCCGTAAAGGGAGGTTTTTTATGGTTTATAATCCAGCCTGCCAAAAGGCATCGCCCGCAGCAATCGGATCGTTAGTTTTTGCTAAGGTATCGATCCAAACATCATATTGACGAATAATCGGATGCTGATTGGGATGGAAGTCTTTTTTAAACCAATCGCTGTATTGTTCACGTTTAGAAGTCAAAATACCTTTGCGACCAAAGAACCAAGGTAAACCTTTACGTGCTAAATCTAAGCGTTGTTTTAAATTAAAACCATCTTTTTTCAGCATGACATCGGTACGATACATCGTAAAACCAAACATCAGAACTGTAGTGAGTACTAATGCTGAGCGTCGGGTAAATTCAGATACATCGCCCACTTCTTTCATGACATCAAAGGCAACATCACGGTGCTCCATTTCCTCGATCGCATGCCAAGCAAATAGCGCTCGAACAAAGGGATCAGCATCCGCAAGAGTTTCCTTTTTACTGTAGAAAGTATCTGCCATGAGCGCCGTCAAATGTTCCGCTGCAGCAGTCATCGCAATGTTGTACTGTGGCGAACGATATTTGAGTTCAAATTTAAAAATTTTCTTCAAACGATCAGTGAACTGATCAACAGGCATACCTTGCTCTTTCATGACCTCATTCATTTTGTCATGGGCAATACCGTGTTGTGCTTCTTGACGAATAAAGTCAGCCACACGTGCTTGCAAGTCAGGATCTGTGATTTTGTTACGAAACAAACGAACAGACTCGATGAAATAGCGCTCCCCATCTGGGAATGTCAGACTCAATGCATCGAACATACGAGTACGGAATGGATCACCACCAAACCAGAAGCGTGGTGCTTCATTAAGGTGAAAATCTAGTTTTGTTCTTACAATTGGATCAACTTGATAGGAAACATGTGCATTCATCTTTGCTCTTCCTTTTTCTTTTTCATGCACTCAGTATGGAAAAAGTCCGATGAAATGTTTTGACAGTTACAGCCAAGTTTTATACAAATAACGACATATCAGGATGAGATTGGCATATGTCAGTTAAAATTATAATTGGATATTTGCGATTGTTTAATCGTGTTCTTCAACAAGAGCAAGTCGATTTGTCTAAAGTTGTGGAACAAGAATTATGGTTAACATTTCAAAATTGTTTAGAACATCCTGATGAGCAAGATTTTGATGTAGAACGATATGTTGTACTTCTACAAGCAGCACAAAGTTATTTTTCGCGGCCCATTACACTTGTTTTGGCTGAACATGCTAACTTGCAAGATTTAGGGCTAATGGGATATTTGGCTTCAACCAGTTTAGACTTACAACAAGCATTGCAACTCTTACAACGATATTATTCTTTGGTCTTTAAGCAAACAAATCTAGAACAATTGAGCGTGCAACAGTTTGCCGAGTACATCCAAATTGTTTGGGGAGCATCGTATAGTGACTATCGTGAGATGTATGAACTGAATTTGGCATTAATCTTTAAAATTGCGCAATCCATCGTACAAGATGCACTTGTTCCACCTCAAAAAATACAGTTTGGTTATCTTCCTCATACGGCGTTGTATCATTATGAAAAGTTTTATGGATGTCCTATTCATGTGCAAGCAGGGCAATATGCCATTCGATTTTCAAATCAAATTTTAAAAGCGAAAAGTATTGCAGGAGATCAACAGCTTAATAATGTGCTATCCACACAGGCACAACAATCTTTAAATAGTGTGACTTCTTCTGAGTTACAGCAACAACAATTTAGACAAAAAATACAAACTTATATCGAGCAGGGATTGGCTCAACAAGAAGAGGTCTTGCAAAGCTATGTAGCTAAACGTTTGCATTGTTCTGAGCGAACTTTGCAACGTCAACTAAAAGCTTATCAACTTAACTTTCAGGATGTTTTAGATCAATATCGTTTAGAACAAAGTAAGTTGTATTTGCAGCAAGGAAAATCCCTTTCTGAAATTGCTGAACGACTAAATTATGCTGATCAAAGTGCATTTGGACGTGCTTTTAAACGGTGGACTGGCGTGACACCAAAACAGTTTTTAAAGTCTCTTTAATTTTAAAATCAAAACTAAAGAGACATTTGCAAATGTTTAAGATGTTTTTAATCGTGGATAATTAAACAAGATCGCTAAAATCGCAAATACGGCAAGAATCCAACAATAGTAAATATGTCCAATTAACTCGACTGGCGAGAGCTTTGCAATTGAGCAAGCCAAAAGCAATTGAGCACCGTAGGGAATAATGCCTTGAATCACGCAAGAAAAAATATCTAACAGTGCGGCGCTACGTTTCGGATCAACGCCATATTCTTTAGCCACTTCACGAGCCATATCGCCTGATAAAATGATCGCAACTGTATTATTCGCAACAAACAAATTGGAGAAGACCACAAGAAAACTAATGCCCAATTCCCCAGCACGCTGACGACCAAATTTAAATAGACGGGTGATACGATAAATTTTTTCGATTAACCACTGTAAACCACCTTCTTTTTGCATCAAAGCAGACAGACCGCCAAGTAACATTGATAGTAGTGCAACTTCAAACATTCCCACGAAGCCATCATAAATAGAAGAATTTAATTTCAATAAATCAAATTCAGGCTTTTCAATCAGACCGATGATTCCAGATAGCACCACTCCAATCATTAAAACTGCAAGTACATGTAATCGGCTGAATGCTAGAAAAAAGACCGCTAGATAAGGCAAAATTAACCATAAATCATAAACTTTTGATTGAATTGATTCCGCTTGTTGGCTGAGTAGCACATAAGCAATCAAGGTCATGATGGCAGCAGGCAAAGCAATCCAAACGTTGACTTTAAATTTATCTCGAAGTTCGACGTTTTGACTTCTTGTGGCAGCAATCGTTGTATCAGAGATCATGGACAGATTGTCACCAAACATTGCACCACCAACGACAGCCCCAATCGCATAAATTGGTAAAATGTCAGTCGCTTGAGTAAAACCAAAAGCAATCGGTGCACAAGCAGCAATGGTACCCATAGAAGTACCCATAGCAGTAGCAATAAAGGCTGAAATGATAAACAGCATGGGTAACACAAATTCAGCTGAAATCAATGACAAACCTAATTGAACTGTGGCATCAACGCTTCCAATGGCACTTGATACACTTGCAAAAGCTCCAGCCAACATGAATACCATGAACATTAAAATAAGGTTCGGATGACTTGCGCCTTGAAGAAACTCTTCGATGGCTGTGTTGAGTTTCTGTTTGTATAGCAGTAAAGCTAAAATGATGGCAGGGATTGCTGCGACTGGCGCTTTTACTTGATAAAAGGCAAATTCTGTCCCAATCATTGAATGATAGAGACCACTCCCGAGAAAGATGATCAAAAATACCAATAAAGGTAACAAAGCAAGCGCATTGCTTTGCACTTTTTCCTGAGAGTAGGCAGACATAAAAAATAAAAGAATATTTAAAAATTGCGCCTAGTATAAAGGAGCTTGGGTGATTTCTAAAATGCAGGTGGTTTTCTTGAAAATTAGGAATCTTTGATCATTGAGAATTCAGCCAAAATATAGATAAATGTGTCAGGGCTGTTGTAAGTAGCAATATTCACGTTGCAATCACGTCAAAACCTGTTCAATGAGCAAAAAATAGCGTTACAATGCAGTGTTTTTGTATGTCTACAAACAACTCCTCAATTTATATAAATCAAGGAAAGCATAATCCTATGTCACGTCTTGCCACTCGTTTTGAACAGCTTAAATCTCAGCAACGTAAAGCGCTTGTTTCTTATGTTATGGCAGGTGACCCGCATCCACAGGTAACTGTTCCATTACTTCACCAAATGGTTGAAGCTGGCGTCGACGTTATTGAGTTAGGTTTACCATTCTCAGATCCGATGGCCGATGGTCCAGTCATTGCACTAGCTGCTGAGCGTGCATTGGCAGGTGGAACCAATACACTAGATGCGTTGGATATGGTCAAAGCCTTTCGTGAAAAAGATCAAACCACACCTGTTGTTTTAATGGGATATTTGAATCCTGTTGAAGTGATTGGTTATGAAAAATTTGTTGCATATGCAAAAGATTGTGGTGTTGATGGTGTACTTCTTGTGGATCTTCCACCTGAGGAATCTAAGCAGTTTGGTGAAGTCTTAAAACAAAATGAGATGGATCAAATTTTCTTGTTAGCACCAACATCAACTGATAAGCGTATTCAGCATGTGGTGAATCATGCGAGTGGTTTTGTTTACTATGTGTCATTAAAAGGTGTGACAGGTGCAGCAACATTAGATACCTCAGAAGCTGCAGCTCGTATTGCGAAAATCAAAACCATGACCAACGTACCTGTTGGTGTTGGATTTGGTATTAGCGATGCTGCATCTGCAAAAGCAATGGGTCAAGTTGCTGATGCCGTGATCGTCGGTAGTGCTTTCGTTAAATCTTTTGCGACATTGCCAGCAGATGATGCTGTGCAAGAGACGGTAAATAAAGTGAAGGAGCTTCGAGCTGCGCTCGATGAGTTAGTATGAGTCAAGAGTTAACAACAGGGAAGGTTCTTAGCCCTTCAACGCCTTGGATTGAGCGTCAAGTCCCTGGTATTCAAGTTGCTACTGAGCAGCAGACATTCAAAGCAACTTTTACTGAGCCTACGATTGAATGCCCAGAGTGTCATGCATTGGTGACACGTACAGCAATGTCTTTCAATGCTTATGTTTGTCCTCAGTGTGACGAACACTTACGTATGCGTGCTCGTGATCGCTTAAACTGGTTTTTTGATCAAGTTAATTCAGAGTTGGGACAAGAGTTTGCGGCTAAAGACCCATTAAAATTTGTGGACAGTAAACCTTATCCTGAGCGTATGCGCGAAGCTCAAGATAAAACAGGTGAAACAGAAGCTTTGGTTGTGATGCAAGGTTCACTCAAAGGTTTAGACCTAATCGCTTGTGCTTTTGAGTTTGACTTCATGGGTGGCTCAATGGGGACAGTCGTAGGTGATCGTTTTGTCCAAGCGGCTGAACGAGCAATTGAATTACGTCAACCTTTAATCTGTTTTGCTGCATCGGGTGGTGCTCGTATGCAAGAGGGTATGTTGTCTTTGATGCAAATGGCACGTACTTCAGCCGCGATTCAGCGAATGAAAGATGCACGTCTTCCGTATCTGGTTGTGTTGACACATCCTGTCTATGGTGGTGTAACCGCTTCACTCGCGATGTTAGGCGATGTACATATTGCTGAACCTAAAGCGATGATTGGATTTGCAGGAAAGCGCGTAATTGAGCAAACAGTTCGTGAAAAGTTAGAAGAACCATTCCAACGTGCTGAATATTTGCTTGATCATGGTGTGGTCGATCAAATTGTTCATCGTCATGCATTACGTGATACTGTATATAGACTTGTTGCTAAATTGATGAACTTACCTTGACACAGCAAACACCACATTCTGATGATACATTAACAACATGGCTCGATTATTGGAGCCATGTTCACGTTACGGGCATTGATTTGGGATTGGAACGCGTTATTCCAGTTGCTGAAAAGCTTGGAGTAATGAAACCCAATGCAAAAGTTTTTACGGTTGCAGGGACCAATGGCAAAGGCTCAACTACAACAACGCTTGCTGCGATTTTAAATGCGCAAGGTTATAACGTGGGGCTTTATCAATCGCCGCATATTTACCGTTTTAATGAGCGGGTAAAGTTAGCGGGGCAAGAGGTTGATGATCAAAGTCTTATCGATGCTTTCGTACTCGTAGATCAAGCACGTCGTGAGTGTGGATTAAGTTTATCTTTCTTTGAAGCAACCACTTTGGCTGCTTTTTTGATTTTTAAACAAAAGCAATGTGATGTATGGGTACTCGAAGTAGGACTCGGTGGTCGCCTAGACGTGGTCAATGTGATCGATCCTGATATTGCCGTGATTACCAATATTGGTTTGGATCATGTGGATTGGTTGGGCGATACAATTGAAAAAATCGCTTTTGAAAAAGCTGGAATTATTCGTCCGAATATTCCCGTGATTTTTGGTGGTAATCAACCTTTACCGCAAGCGATACAAGATAAAGCGCTTGAATCTAACGCTAATCTATACGCATTAAACCGAGATTATTTTTATCAATTAAATGATGACGGTCTGTCATGGTGTTTTGCTTCTTCAGGTACAACATTAAAGTTGCCGACAGGACATTTGGCAATTGAAAATATTTCAACTGCTGTAGCTGCAATCTTAGTAAGTGGTTTGCCTATTTCTCAATCCACAATTGCTCAAGGTATTCAGCATGCTTCATTGCAAGGACGATTTGAAATTCGTCAAATTCAAAACAAAACCGTCATTTTTGATGCTGGGCATAACCCTCATGGTGTCGAATTTTTGTTGAACCAGTTGCGAAAATTCTTAAAATACAATAAACAGTACACAGAAGTTGTGGCTGTATTCTCAATGTTGGCAGATAAAGATATTGCATCTGTAACTGATTTACTAAAAACAACAGTAAAAAATTGGTTTATTGCTACTTTAGATGTGCCTCGAGCTGCACCAATGCAACAATTAAATGAAGCATTGGCAGGTCAACAGGTGCACGAATTTAGCAGTATCCAGCAAGCGTTTGAAATCGTGTTGAAACAATGTAATAACAATCAACTGATTTTAGTCTGTGGTTCGTTTCATACTTTAGAAGCGGTCTGGGAGTATTTAGAAGAATGTCAATGAATAACAAACAACGTTGGATGGGCGGCGTTGTTCTACTTGGAGGAGGTGTTTTATTGGCAGCCTTACTTCTCAAGGGCAATGAAGAAATAGAGCAAGACAAAGCACAAGCAACAATCTCTCATCCGATTCCCAAAACTCAATCAAACTCAAATACCGCACAACCTTTACAAGATGGTGAAATCGTTTCACTCCAACCACTTGCTGTGGATGTTGAAACTGAAAAGCGATTACTTGAAGAGCAGCGCCTCGCTCGTGAAAAAGCTGTTGCAGAGCAAGAAGCCAGAGCCGCTGAGTTCTTGAAAATGCAACAAGAAGCTGAAGCTGCTGCTGCGCGTAAAGCTGCTGAAGAATATGCAGCTTTAAATGCACGTCGTAGTTCAGAGCAAGAAAGTTCAGATAATATTCCTCCTGAACTTGCAGAAGATGACAAAGCAAAAGCTCAGCGTCTTGCTGAGGAAAAGCGAAAGTTAGATGAAAAAAAGAAAGCTGAACAACAAAAGCAAGATCAACTTAAGTCAGATGCTGAAAAGAAGTTAGCGGAAGAGAAACGTAAAGCTGAAGCTGAGAAAAAAGCAGCAGAAGATAAACGTAAGGCTGAAGCAGATAAAAAGGCTGCTGAAGAAAAACGCAAAGCTGAAGCTGAGAAAAAGGCAGCAGAAGACAAGCGAAAAGCTGAAGCTGACAAAAAAGCGGCTGATGATAAAAAACGTAAAGCTGAAGAAGACGCCAAAAAGAAAGCTGAGGCTGAAAAAGCACGCGATCTTATGGAAAATGGCGATAAGAAGTGGATGGTTCAAGTGGCATTGGCTGCAAACCAAGCAAATGCAGATGCTGTCGTATCCAAGCTACGTGCTAAAGGCTATAAAGTCACAACCAGTTCTACCTCGAAAGGTATTCGTATTATGGTTGGACCTGCCAAAGATCGTGATGTTGCTGATGCAACTCGGAAAAAGATTTCTTCTGATGAAAGTCTGAATATGAAATCAGCTTGGGTAATTGACTGGGTTCCACTAGATCAAAGATAAATAGTTGTTTAAGTAAGCTAAGTGTCTTTGAAGTTGAGCTGATTGTGCGTTTTTCATCGAATAGGAGATGAAGTAATGGAACAAACGGATTTAAAGATACTTGAAAAATTTAGTTTTTCGCCAGACTCAGCAATTGGAGCATTGTCTGGCGTTGCTTACTTAGGCGACTACTTATATTTCGTTGGGGATGATGTTCGTTACTTATTAAAAACTAGCCTAAAAAATAAAATTACTGCAACAACAACTTTTGAAAAAGTCCCTTTATTGGAGTCATCTGAGCAAGAAGCTCTCACCGTATTAAGCAAAGCAGAAAAGCCTGATTTTGAAGCATTAAGTTGTATCATTTTTAATGAACAACTTCATTTATTGGTTATGGGCTCAGGTTCGACTGAAAAGAGAAAGCAAGCTCTCTTGTATAATCCATCTAATCATCAAGTTCAGACTTTGCTCGATAAGTTGGATTATGATTATTTGCAGAACAGCGTTGCACTCACAGGCGGAGCAGATTTAAATATAGAAGCAGTATGCTCAGATAATCATCATCTTTATATCTTTCAACGTGGCAACATTAATCACTTTCATGGTGTTTTAGTATTTGATCTAGAAAAAATTCAAGCACATAAATCTTTAGAAAATGCTCTTATACGTTGATTTAATCTCACATTACCTGAGATTAATGGTTCAGTAAGTGGTATTTCAGATGCTTGTTTTTTAGCAGATAAGAATGTGATCGTTGCAACCGCTGCCGTCGAGCAAACCTTAAATACCTACGATGATGGTGCAGTGTTAGGAAGTTATATTTTAGTGCTCTCACCGAAAGGGGAGGTCCTAAATTCCTTTTTGATCCAAGATGCTGAGGGAAACACTTTAGCCATTAAGGTTGAAGGAATAACTTGGCTTGAGTCAAATGCTGATGGAGAGGTCTTCTTATTAGTCACCGATAGTGATGGCGGTCTTTCCGAAGTGATCACGGTTTTGCTCAAGAATTCGGTTTTTACCAAACTAGATACTTAGAGATTAGGTTTTATTGGTGATCTCACAATCTGAAAAAAGATGTATTTATAGAGTCTTAATTATTCTAATAACAGTGAGAGGTTTTTGCCAAGAAAATCCACCTCTCAAGTGAGTGTTTAAGTTTTAACTTGAAGGGTTGGATAATTGCTGCTGAATCCATTGTACATTTTCTGAGGTAAATAGATTTTCAATGTTTTTCCAAATGATATGGTAGCCATATCCTCCTTGTTTCATTTCTTTGACTGCATTTTCAATTGACCAATTTTCAAAAATAATACGATACATCGCAATGGTTGCACCTGTTCGATCTGATCCGTGATAACAATGAACAAGGACTTTTTGATTATTGTTTTTTGCAATCTGAATAGTTTGCATCGCTTGAAGTAAGTCTTGGCGATTAATTGCCCATGTTTGAATTGGTATATGTACTAAATTTAGCGATTGATTTTGGAGTACTTTTGCATCTTCATTTCGAGCTCTTAAATTTATCACCGTTTCAATCTGATATTTTTTTAGTAAAGGTATTAATTCGGAATTGGGTTGTTCACTGCGATAAACATCTTGACTGATCTGATAAAAATTATGCGTATCCGAGATTAAAGCCCCCCAATTTTGAGGGCGTTGAGATTGCTCTAGACTCGGATGTGTCATACATCCATGTAGACTTAATGTTGAAACAACAAAAACAGTAATAAATATTCTTTTCATTTTATTGATAGCGATTAAATTCATAAGGGTCGTGGGCACAAATTAACTCAATGCTGGGTTCATGTTGAGCGAGATATTGTAACTGTTTAAGGTTTTGCAAACGTAGTTGGTTATCTTCAGCCAATAACCGTTCAGTGAAATCTAAAGCTCTGAGTTTGTTTTTTGGGTTTAGCTCAAGATGGGTGTAATAGGCATCGCCACAGAACAACATCCAGCCATCGGCCTTTTTAATCGCAATTCCACAGTGCCCAGCGGTATGCCCAATCAAGGGAATCATTAAAATTTCATCGTGAAATAACGGAAGCCCTTTAACTTTTTGCAAGTTAAACCATGGCTCGCCATCATTATGTTCAGCAAAGTTCCAATAGCGATGCTGTTTAAACTGTTCAGTCTTATAACGAAGTTTGCCTTTGGTTGTAAGTGATTGAGTGGCATTAAACTCCGCCGCTAAGAGATGCACTGTTGCATTTGGAAAATCAGAAATTCCACCAGCATGATCAAAATCTAGATGGGTCACAAAAATATGTTTTACATCACTCGGGTTAAAACCAAGTCGCTGTATCTGTTGAATGGCAGTTAGTTTTAGGTTCGGTACAATTGAGCCAAATTGTTTGAGTAAACTCCCTAATCGCTGTTCAGTATGCAGATAATCTTGAAGTCCTAAGCCTGTATCAATTAAGACTAGACCGCGATCAGTTTCAATGAGGAGACAATGACAGACTAGATGTGCTTTCCAACCTTTTTGACCAAACAGCGGGGCGCAAACTGGACAGAAACTTCCACAGTGCAAATGATGAATGTTATAAATCATAGCGTTCTTATTTTATTAAAGTTTAAGATTTCTCTTATAACGTATCAAATAAGAAAACTAAAATGAATTTTTATAAGCTTAAAAAAAATGCCTATCGATATGATAGGCGCTGGAGTTAGAAAAATAGAATTTTGTTTTAATAAGTGGTTTGGTAAGGTACGTTGAGTATTTCTATACGATGTATCTCATCAGTCTTGCACTTCGCTCAAAACCTTGAATTAGCTTCAATCTTACTCAGGCTGAGGCGTGAGACGTAAATAAGGTTTTACAGCAGTGTAACCCTTTGGAAAACGTTGTTTAATTTCCTCCTCATCTTTTAGTGATGGGACGATAACCACATCTTCACCGTGCTGCCAGTTTGCTGGAGTCGCCACTTTGTGATGATCTGTCAACTGTAATGAGTCAATTACACGTAATACCTCATTAAAGTTTCGACCTGTTGATGCAGGGTAGGTAATAATCAAACGAACCTTTTTATTGGGATCAATAATAATCAATGAGCGCACGGTTAGAGTTTCACTGGCATTAGGATGGATAAAATCATATAGCTCTGAAACTTTACGATCTTTGTCTGCAATAATTGGGAAATTCACCGTTGTGTTTTGAGTTTCATTGATATCCAGAATCCAGCTTTTATGTGATTCCACATCATCCACAGATAAAGCGATTGCTTTCACGCCTCGTTTTGTGAATTCATCTTTGAGCTTTGCGGTGAACCCCAGTTCTGTCGTACAAACAGGTGTAAAATCAGCAGGATGTGAAAATAAAATCCCCCAGTGATTGCCTAGAAACTCATAAAAATCAATTTTTCCTTCGCTCGATTCTTGTTGGAAATTTGGAGCAATATCACCTAAACGTAATGTCATACTTCGTCCTCAGAACATTTCTAATCTTATGTGTGTTGGATTAATATGCGCCAGAAGGCTTAGAAGTAAAAATATTGTTTTTTGATGTTTTTATGAGTTTAAAAGATATAGAGCTGGGTTTGGTTAGAAAATTGATCGGAAATTCACATTTTAGTCGATGTAACTTATAGTCAAATTTGCTACATTAACTGACTTTGGTTGCTTGTGGTCAGAATTGCCTCGCAGATTTTTTTACCTGTTTGGATGCAAAGCCCTTGTAGTTCTTATTTCTGACTCCATAATAACAGCTAAGAAAAAATTACCTATTTAAACAAACAGGATTAGAGAGTTTATTCATGTTGGCAAGTCTGATCGGAGGTATCTTCGGTACTAAAAATGAGCGTGAGCTCAAACGCATGCGTAAAATTGTTGAACAAATCAATGCGCTTGAACCGACGATATCTGCTCTTAACGATGCAGACCTTTCTGCAAAAACTCAAGAATTCAAAGAAAGATTTAAAAACGGTGAAAGCCTAAATAAATTATTACCTGAAGCATTTGCAGTTTGTCGTGAAGCTGCAAAACGCGTGATGGGAATGCGTCACTATGATGTTCAGTTGATTGGTGGTATCACACTGCACGAAGGCAAAATTGCTGAGATGCGTACAGGTGAAGGTAAAACCCTGATGGGTACTTTAGCGTGTTACCTCAATGCATTGAGTGGTCAGGGTGTGCATGTCATCACCGTCAATGACTATCTTGCACAACGTGATGCTGAACTCAACCGCCCATTATTTGAGTTTTTGGGTTTAAGCATCGGTGTGATTTATTCGATGCAAATGCCTGCTGAGAAAGCACAAGCTTATTTAGCAGACATTACTTACGGTACGAACAACGAATTTGGCTTTGATTATCTTCGTGACAACATGGTGTTTTCTCTACAAGAGAAAAAACAACGTGGTTTAAGTTATGCGATCATCGATGAAGTAGACTCGATCTTAATTGATGAAGCACGTACACCATTGATTATTTCAGGTCAAAGTGAAGATTCATCGCATTTATATCAGCTAATCAATAGTATTCCTCCAACATTAAAACCTCAGAAAGAAGAAAAAGTGGCTGATGGCGGACACTTCTGGGTTGATGAGAAACAACGCTCAGTTGAAATGACTGAGGTTGGTTACGAGACTGTTGAGCAAGAGTTAATCCGTATGGGATTACTTGCTGAGGGTGAGAGTCTTTATTCTGCTGCGAACCTAAATCTGGTTCATCATGTCACTGCTGCGATTCGTGCGCATTATCTCTATCAAAAGAACGTTCACTACATTATTGGCATTAATCCTCAGACTCAAAAAGAAGAAGTGATTATTGTTGATGAAAGTACGGGTCGTACGATGCCTGGTCGTCGTTGGTCTGAAGGTTTACACCAAGCGGTTGAAGCCAAAGAAAATATGGAAATTCAGCCTGAAAACCAAACTTTGGCAACCACAACGTTCCAGAACTATTTCCGTTTATATAAAAAGCTTTCAGGTATGACAGGTACAGCTGATACTGAAGCTGCTGAAATGAAAGAAATCTATGGTTTAGATGTTGTTATTATCCCAACTCACCGTCCGATGGTGCGTAAGGATCACAACGACTTAATTTATTTAAATCGTAACGGTAAATACAACGCAATTATCGAAGAAATTACCAATATTCGTAAACAAGGTGTTGCGCCGATTTTGATCGGTACCGCAACGATTGAGGCGAGTGAAATTTTATCTGCAAAATTATTACAAGCAGGTATCCAACATGAAGTTCTCAACGCCAAACAACATGAGCGTGAGGCGGACATTATTGCTCAAGCAGGTAGTCCAAACGCTGTAACGATTGCAACAAACATGGCAGGTCGTGGTACCGATATCTTGCTTGGTGGTAACTGGAAAGCCAAACTCGCAAAAATTGAAAATCCTACGCCAGAAGACGAAGCTCGTTTACAAGCGCAGTGGGAAAAAGATCACGAAGATGTATTGAACTCAGGTGGTTTGCATATCATTGGTTCAGAGCGCCATGAATCACGTCGTATTGATAACCAGCTACGTGGTCGTGCGGGTCGTCAGGGTGACCCTGGTGTTTCTCGCTTCTACTTATCGCTTGAAGATGATTTGATGCGTATCTTTGCGGGTGATCGTGTTGTTGCCATGATGCGTGCAATGGGCTTACAGGAAAATGAAGCCATTGAACATAAAATGGTGAGTCGTTCTATTGAAAATGCACAGCGTAAAGTTGAAGCACGTAACTTTGATATTCGTAAAAACTTATTGAAGTATGATGATGTAAATAATGAACAACGTAAAATTATTTACTCACAACGTGATGAGATTTTGGCAGAAAGTACATTACAAGATTATATCGAAGAGATGCATAAAGAGGTGATGAAAGGCGTTATCGCGAATTTCATTCCACCTGAATCAATCCATGACCAATGGGATATTCCTGGTCTAGAAACTGCTTTACGTACGGATCTAGGTATCGAGCTTCCTGTACAGCAGTGGTTAGATCAAGATCGCCGCTTGGATGAAGAAGGTCTGATTGCACGTATTTCTGATGAAGTGATTTCACGTTATCGTCAACGCCGTACTCAAATGGGTGATGAATCTGCTGCGATGTTAGAGCGTCACTTTATGCTGAACTCTTTAGATCGCCATTGGAAAGATCATTTAGCTGCGATGGATTATTTACGTCAGGGTATCCACTTGCGTGGCTATGCTCAGAAAAATCCAGAGCAGGAATATAAGAAAGAAGCATTTAATTTGTTTGTGAACATGTTGGGTATTATCAAATCAGACGTTGTGACTGATTTATCTCGTGTTCATGTACCAACAGCAGAAGAATTGGCTGAGCTTGAAGCACAACAACAACGTCAAGCTGAATCAATGCGTTTATCATTTGAACATGATGATGTAGATGGTTTAACGGGTGAAGTGACTGCATCTGAAGAGCCTGAATATTTAGCGAATAATGCTCCATTCCCAGTTCCAGAAAGCCGCAATGCACCGTGTCCTTGTGGTTCAGGATTAAAATACAAACAGTGTCACGGTAAAATCTAAACTTCGATATCGTTTGATAAAAAAAGCAGGGTTAATCCCTGCTTTTTTACGAGAAGTAACTTGAGTCGTTAAGTGCTTTATAGTTTCATTATTCAATAGAATGACTTTGACTGAATTCGCATGAAACGCGGGAAGACAATGAAAAAACCATTACAACTTTTAATTTTAGCGAGTGTTGCGGTATCAAGTGTAGGCTTTGCTAATGAAGCACCACAAGCAACGACCACAACCACAGTAGACAAAGTACTTGCAGCAAAAGGCGCGACGACAGCTGAAGCTCAAGTTAAACGTGAAGTAACTACAGTAATCAGTCCTCGTACAGGGATTCGATATACACTTGGAGATACAGGGAATCGCCCAATTGTTTTGCAAACAGCGGCTATCGCACCCGCTAACTCTGCCAATATCAATCGTATCGTAGCTGCTAACCCAGCATTATCTGCAAAGAGTCAGGAAAAGGCGAAGATCGCACTCATCGGTGAAGCCGCAGTACAAGCCGCTGATGCAGCTGCTGCTGCTCAAACAGCAAGTGCTCAAGCCCCACAAGCTACCAATCAATAAAAGTTTCAACAAAAAAGGAGATGCAGATGCATCTCCTTTTTTTTACAGCTAATTAAAGAAAGCTAGGTAATAAAATCAGACCAATAATGATTGCAAACATCAGCCATTTTGCAAGATAGTAAACTTTACGATTACGTTGTTTTAAACCACGACCATAATGATGTACGGCATAGCCATACTTGAAAATTCGATTGATAAAACCTGTTTTATCTTGATCATCATTCGGTGAACTTGCAGCTGACATAACATTCCGACCAAACCAATGATTGATCTTCTGAGCCCAGCCCCATTTCATTGGACGCTCGATGTCACAGAATAAAATAATACGGGTCTGATCCGTTTTATTTTCAGCCCAATGTACAAAAGTCTCATCAAAAACAGTTGCTTCACCATCGCGCCAGCTATAGCGTTCTTGATCAACTTCAATAAAACAGTCATCGCTATTTGGTGTTACTAAACCTAAATGATAACGAACTGAACCCGCATAAGGATCACGATGTTTACCTAAATAACTTCCAGATGGAAGTTCAGTAAACATTGCTGCTTTTACTGAAGGAATACTTTCTAACAAGGCAACTGTCTTAGGGCAAAGTTGTTGAGCTGATGGATGGCTAGCTTGATACCATTTTAAATAAAAACGTTTCCAACCACGTTTGAAGAAGGTATTAAAACCTGCATCGTTATGCTTTTCAGCTGCTTTAATTTGATTTTGTAGCTGGATTGCTTCTTCACGGATTACTTGCCAATTGTCCTGTAATGGTTTGAGCTCAGGAAACTGCGCCACATCAAAGAATGGTTGGTTCGGTAATTTAGAGAAACCAGTCATAAACATATTAACTGGTGCTAGAAATGTCGAATGGTCGAATAATTGTCGAGATGCTTTTAATCGTTCTTTGCCACGATAATAAGTGTATAAAAAACTGACCAAAAATACGGCAACGATAATCACTGCGTACATGAGCACAATCATCTAAAAAAAAGGGAGTCGCGTATTTTAACACAAAAAATATTTAGCGGGAGAGATGTTGTAGCGATTGCAAACAGGTGAGTAGAGTTGCCCGATAAATGGTTTGAGTGAACCTCTCATGACGTTCACTCAATAAGAACATATAGATTAGACTTGGTTATTTACATCATCGTGTTTAGTTTCACGGATGAACAAAAACGCGATTAATGAAAGAATTGACGCTAGACTTAAATACATTCCAACAGCATCTAAACCATAGCTTTCAGCAAGTTTGGTTGCAATGTAAGGGGCAAAGGATGCACCAAATATACCTGCTAAGTTGAAGGTTAATGCCGAACCTGTATAGCGGACTGATGTTGGAAAAATCTCAGAAAGTACAGTTCCAATTGGTCCGTAAGTGAGTCCCATGATTGAGAGACCAATACATAAAAATAGGAACACAAGTAATGGGCTACCAGACCCTAAAAACGGCGCAAAACAAAGTCCAAATAAGGCTGATAAAATACAGATAGCAACCGATGTATTTTTACGTCCAAACTTTTCAGCAAGAATCGCTGAAACAGGAATGAAGGCTGCAAAGCAAAGTGTTGCGATCAATTGTAATTCAAGGAAATCACCGCGAGCATATCCCAGTTTTGTTGTACCCCAGTTGAGTGCAAAAACAGTTGTGAGATAGAACACGACAAAAGTACAAATCGCAGCAACAGTACCCAAGACCAACATTGGGAAATGTTTCGTCATAACCTCTTTGAATGGGACATTAACTTCTTTTTGTTTGTCTAAAACTTTTTGGAATGCAGGAGTCTCATGCAATTTCAGACGGATATAGAGACCAACCAGAACTAACACCGCACTTGAGACGAATGGAATACGCCAGCCCCAAGTCATGAAATCTTGTTCTGACATAAAAGCATTCAATAATAGGAAAGAACCTGTTGCGAGGATAAAACCAATCGGGGCGCCTAGTTGAGGGAACATGCCATACCATGCACGTTTTCCTTCAGGTGCATTTTCAGTCGCCAGTAGAACAGCACCACTCCATTCACCACCAAGACCGAGACCTTGACCTAAACGGCATAAAGCTAGTAGTAAAGGAGCTGCAAGGCCAATTTGTGCATAGGTTGGCAGCAAACCGATACAAACGGTTGATATTCCCATTGTCAGTAAAGCTGCGACTAAAGTTGCTTTACGTCCAATTCGATCTCCCAAATGTCCAAAAATTGCGGCTCCGATCGGGCGAGCAATAAATGCAATTGCAAAAGTTGCGAGGGATTTTAGTACAGCGGCACCATCACTACTTTCTGGGAAAAATAAATGAGGAAAAATTAAAACGGCTGCAGTTGCGTAGATATAGAAGTCAAAAAACTCAATCGTGGTACCCACGAGACTGGCAAATAATACCCTTGTTTTTGAATTGCTTGCCACTTCGGGGGTGACAGTCGTAGTGCTAGACGACATACGAGACCTTATTTTATTTGATCAAGACACAGAAATATGGACTTGAGAATTCCTTGAATGCAAAGTCTACTCATGAAACTAGTGTCATTTCTTTTGGCCTGTCGACAGGAGTTAAAGTACATAACAGTAGATTGCAAGAAAGTGTAAACCTGCCCCGATTAGCACAAATACATGCCAAATTGCGTGGGTATATCTTACCTTTTTTAAAGCATAAAACAATGTGCCGACAGTATAAGCAAGCCCACCCGCAATCAATAACTGGATTGCTTCTTTTGATAGATAACGTTGCATATCATCCATAACCAACACGGCTAACCACCCCATGATGATATAGGCAGCCAAAGATACTTTTTGAAAACGATGAATCAGGATCAGTTTAAATACGGTACCAATCAAGGCAATGATCCATAGCGCAATTAATAAATAATGTGCTTTCGCTGTTGGGATTGCGATACTTAGAAAGGGGGTATATGTTCCTGCAATCAGATAATAAATCGCAGTATGGTCAAGTTTTTTATACCAGTAGCGTTTCATTCCATCTTGAGAGAAATGGTAAAGCATAGAACTGCTGAGGAGTAATACAAGACTGAACCCATATACCCATAAACTCATCCATTGTCCGAAAGGTAGTCCATATCCTTTGATAATTAGAAACACCGATGCAATTAGCGCTAGAGCCGCACCAATCCCATGACTATAGGCATTAATTAATTCTTCTTTGGGATCATAATTGGTTAGAAAATTAGCGTTCATTGAGCTTCTAATAGTATAAAAATACAACTGTATCGTAATGCAATTTCCCTTTTAAAGTAAGACGCTATAAAATTTAGTTTCTATTTGTCAGGTTTTCACTATGTTTGCGCCCAAATTTTCCTTTGAACAAGAACAGCAATTTTTCTTGGAGATTCAGCAATCTATTGAAAACAATAGTTTTGATCGATTGATCTTGAGTCAATACAAGGGCGAAATGACAGATTTAGAGAAAATGAATTTTCGCATTATTGAACTGCAAAATCAAAGTATGCTGTCCTGTTTATATCATTATAAAACGCAAGATATTACTAAGAATTATCCGATTGAAGAGGGATTAGAGAAAATAGCCGAGCTGTTGGCTCAGTCGAAACAAGCCAATCTATTTACAATGCATCAAGATATTCAACTGAAAAAAAACAAAAAGAAAGCCATGTTGAATGCACAGAAAAAGCAAATCAGTGTAAACCAAGTTCAACAGCATCATGATCGTGAAAAACATCGATTTGTTCAGCAACAAAGTCCATTTCTTAAACATCTTGGAATTACCGATGAAAAGGCACAACTCATTCCAAGTATGGCGCGCAAGTGGAAACAGATTAATAAGTTTATTGAAATTTTTTCAAATGCTTATGAGCAAATTGATGCTTCTCAACAAGAACTTAATATTGTTGATTTTGGTTCAGGAAAAGGTTATTTAACTTTTGCTTTGTATGATTATTTATTGGAGCAAAATAAAACTCCGTTAATCACAGGTGTTGAACTGCGTTCGAATCTTGTACAGTTTTGCCAAAAAGTTGCAGATGATGTTGGATTTAATCATCTTGATTTCTTTGAAGGTGACGTGCGGAGCTATGCCCCAGAAAAGCTAGATGTCATGATTGCACTACATGCTTGTGATGTAGCAACCGACTTTGCAATTCATACAGGAATTCGTCTGAATGCCTCAATGATCATGTGTGCGCCATGCTGCCATAAAGAGTTGCGACCTCAATTAAAAAGCCCAGAGGTTTTACAACCGATGCTTCAGTTTGGCATTCATGCAGGGCAGCAGGCAGAAATGCTGACAGATACATTGCGTGCTTTGTTGCTTAAGGCTTACGGCTATGAAACTAAAGTTTTTGAATTCGTTTCACTGGAACATACCAGTAAAAATAAGATGATTTTAGCGACCAAGCGTAAAGATGTTCAGCAGCCTGATCCGAAAATTATGCAGCAAATTCAAGCCTTAAAACAGATGTATGGTATCCAAAAACAAAGCTTGGAATTGCTGTTACAAGATCAAATGCCGATCGAAAATTTAGGTTGTAAGTGCTAATTAAGCTGAGATCGAGATGTTTAGAGTCCAAAGTGGTCACTGGAATAAGTTAGAGCAAGACGTAAAGTTCATTCGAAAACAAGTTTTTATAATTGAGCAGAACATTCCTGAAGAAGAGGAGTGGGATGATCAAGACATGATTTCAGATCATTTTGTTGTCTATGATCAAGATCAACCAATTGCGACTGCGCGTTTATTACAAAACAATAGTGTAGGGCGTGTGGCTGTACTCAAAGCTTATCGCGGACAAGGAATTGGACGTATGATTATGTTAGAGATTATTCAGCAAGCACATCAACAAGATCGAAAATTTCTTCAGTTATCCTCACAAGTTCACGCCATTTCATTCTATGAAAAATTAGGATTTTCGATACAAGGGGATGCATACGATGAGTGTGGAATTCCTCATATAAAAATGCAGTTGGTGATTGAAACTAAAAAACACTGAAACGAAGATTTAGATCATAACTTGCTCGATCGATGCTCAGATCGAGCAAGTTATATTTCTTTATTGGTGTTGCTGATGTTGGGTTTCAACCTCTGAGCTTGCTTGAGCATTTTCTTGAGCGATTGCTTTTTGTTGTTCTGCTGCTCGCTGTGCTCCAGGCATATAATCTGGTTCATTGCTCATAGCTAAGTAGAAGAAACTGAGAAAAATTGTACTAAGTACCCCAACGATAATGACAAATTTCCAACCTAATACGGTTTCACTTGAATCGTTGTGAGAGTTTGAGCGATTACTCATAGAAAATTCCAAAAATAAAATAAATAAAAAACTTGCTAGAACAACATCATTTAATCAATTTGATAAAAGCCTAAACATTATATGGTTTTATAGTTTGTTTGGGACTGTCTGATGATTTGTATTATTGATTAAAACGAGAAAGTTGATTCGCAAAAAAGAATAGTCTGAAATTAATATTTAGGGCCAAATCTAGGAGATTATTTAGAATAAGATATGATTTTAATAAGGTTCCAAGTCTTCAATATTTTAGTATTCAAAGACTTGGGTAAGCGTGATGATTATAGGGCTTTCCAATCTTCAATGGCTTTGAAGCCTGTTTCTAGACCAATATCATAACTATAACGAATCTTGGCTTTATTCTTGGTGAGTCGACCCGCCATATGTTTTAAGTCGGGTGGGCAAACCTCCAATATTTTTTGTTCAGATGCTGTTCTAACAAATTGAACAGATTCATTATAGCGTTGGGTTCGGGCTAATAAACTTTTGGCAAAACCATGTCGTTGCTTAAATGCGAACTTTGCAAGGAGTTGATCACCTTTACTACTGGCTTTGTAGTAATTTTTGGGGCGAGTTCTCAGTACCATGAGTTTAGATACATTGCTTTGTTTCGCCGTCCAAAGTACGGGAAGAGCATCTGCGACTCCACCATCAAAGTAGGGTTCACCAAAAACCTCTACAGCTTGACGAGTAAGCACTGGAATAGAACTTGATGCACGTAATCCATCGAGAATGTTGTCTTTGGAGGCTTTGATATATGTTGCATCTCCTGAAATAGCATGGGTCAATACCATGTAGAACTCAGGATGATTGGCAAATAATTGAGTTTGATTGAGTGGATTTTCTTTTTCAACCACGTCCCACATCCATTTCAAATCAAGTAAGTCGCCACCTTTGAGGAAGCGTCCATAATGAATGAATTCGGATCGAAGAGAATGATCTAGATAGATTTGTAGGGTGCGACCTTGTTGAGCTGCGAGGTAATTAGCGACATTGGTAGAACCAGATGAAACACCAACACAAAGATCAAATGGATTAAATTGTTGCAGTAAAAATGCATCTAAGACACCGCTGGTAAATGCGCCGCGCATTCCACCACCTTCAACGACCAGTGCTTGACGATTTTGGTGAAGCATTCAATATCTCGAATAGGATGATAAATCCCTGTTTAACAAGGATTTATCATCTTCGACAAGAATACTTTAGTGATTGTGTTGCTGATGCTCGCTATGTTGAGCTTCGCCATTTGCTGGAGATTGTGACATTTCAGCTGCTGCCGCTGCTTTTTTTTGATTCATTGGCATATAGTCAGGCTCATTATTTATGGCTAAATAAAAAATCACCATAAAGATAAAGCTTAAAATGCAAGTGATGATCAGTGCTTTCCAACCCCACGGCGAGGTTTCAGGACATAATTTCTCAGACATAAGACAAATTTCCAAAGGACAAAAAGTAAAGCAGAATTGGTATATTTATAGCACAATTTGTGATGGATTAGACGTAATTCGATTTTCTATCAATAAATACAAAAAAACTCATACCAGTTAAAGAAACTGATATGAGTCTAAAGTGAAGAGAATGAAAAAATTATTGAATAATTTCTTTCTTCTGCACTTTGTCTTTTAACAATTGTGGTGGATTGAAACGTTCACCATATTTAGCAGCCAATTCTTCTGAACGTTGTAGTGATTTTTCAATCCCGTTTTGATTTAGGAATTGAATTGCACCACCCGTCCATGGAGCAAAACCGATTCCAAAAATTGAACCGACATTGGCGTCAATTACTGATTCTAGAACACCTTCTTCATAGCAGCGTAAGGTATCTAGTGCTTGAACAAACAAGAAGCGATCAATCATATCTTGTTCAGAAATATCATTCGCTTTCGTCCAACGGCTGAGCCCATCCCACAAATGTTTTTTGCCATTTTCTGGATATTCATAGAAGCCAGCACCTGCTGCTTTACCTTTACGATTTAGCTCGTGAATCATGGTGTGAACCACTTCATCTACAGGGGTTTTCGGTAAGTCTTTCCCTTCAGCTTGCAATGCTTTACGCGTTTCGCTTGCTACATGCTCAGTCAGAGTCAAAGATACTTCATCCTGAATCGCAAGAGGACCAACAGGCATACCCGCTTTGAGTGCTGCCATTTCGATTTTCGCTGGATGTACGCCCTCAGCAAGAAGACGCATACCTTCTTGAATGAACGTACCAAACACACGACTGGTAAAGAAACCACGACTGTCATTGACCACGATTGGTGTTTTAGCAATTTGTTGTACAAAGTCATAGGCTTTAGCTAATGTTTCAGCTGAAGTTTCTTTGCCTTTGATGATTTCGACCAATTGCATTTTGTCGACTGGGCTGAAGAAATGTAAGCCAATAAAGTTTTTAGCATCTTTACTTGCTGTTGCTAGGCCTGTGATCGGTAAGGTAGACGTGTTAGATGCAAAGATTCCATCTTCAGCTAAATACTGTTCAGCTTCTTGAGTCACCTTGGCTTTGAGTTCTTGATTTTCAAATACTGCTTCAATGATTAAATCACAGTCTTGTAGATCAGCTGCATCAGCAGTAGCTGTAATAAGCGCTAACACTTGATCACGTTTTTCTGCGGTCATACGACCTTGTGAAACACGTTTATCAAGTAGCTTTTGTGAATAAGCTTTGCCTTTCTCTGCATTTTCTACAGACACATCTTTGAGTACGACAGGAATTCCTTTGATTGCGGTTGAATAGGCAATCCCTGCACCCATCATACCTGCACCTAAAACACCGACTTTTTTCGCTTGCCATTTAGCAACTTCAGCAGGACGACTCGCACCTGATTTAATTGCATTTAGACCATGCCAAAACGTACCGATCATGTTCTTCGACACTTGACCGACAGTCAGTTGCGTAAAGTAACGTGATTCAATACGAAGCGCGGTATCTACATCGACTTGTGCACCTTCAACTGCAGCCGCCATGATCGCTTCAGGAGCAGGGTAGCAACCTTTGGTTTTGTCACGTAGCATGGCAGGGGCAATTGCAAGCACTTGTGCAACCGCAGGCGTTTTAGGATCACCACCAGGGATTTTGTAGCCTTTCACATCAAATGGTTGCTGTGATTTTGGATTAGCTTTCACCCAAGCAATCGCTTTTTCTAACAGCTCTTGTTCATTCTCAGCCGTGTCATGTACCAAACCAAGAGATTTTGCTTTATCGACACCAAATTGCTTACCTTCCATGAGGAACGGGAATGCATTTTGTAAGCCTAGCAAACGTACCATACGGACGATACCACCACCACCAGGAAGTAGTCCTAAAGTCACTTCAGGTAAACCAAATTTAGTTTTTGGATCATTAATGGCAATACGATAATGACAACCTAAAGCGATTTCCCAGCCACCACCAAGCGCAGTGCCGTTTAAAGCTGCAACAACAGGCACACCTAAAGTTTCGATTGTGCGTAAGTCACCTTTGAGTTTTTCAATCATCTTGAAAAATTCAGTAGCGTGTTCAGGTTGTACCTGAATCAGCTCATCTAGGTCACCACCAGCAAAGAAGGTTTTCTTAGCTGAACGGAAAATAATACCTTTCAGATCAGTTTCAGCTTTAAGCTTTTGACTGACTTCATCTAAAGCATCACGGAACTCTGCATTCATGGTGTTTGCAGATTGACCAGATGAATCTAGTGTAAGAATTACAATATTGTCAGCGTTTTTTTCGTATTTAATAGCGCTCATGTTGTTCTCCTTACACCAACTCGATAATGGTAGCGATACCCATACCACCACCGACACATAATGTTGCTAGACCGCGTTTTTTACCTTGACGCTCTAATTCATCTAGCAAAGTTCCTAGAATCATGGCACCTGTTGCACCCAATGGATGTCCCATCGCAATTGCACCACCATTGACGTTGACTTTCTCAGCAGGAACTTTCAGTTCTGTAATAAAACGCATCACCACAGCTGCGAAAGCTTCATTCACTTCAAATAAATCAATATCGTCGATGCTTAAGCCTGCTTTTTCTAATGCTTTACGTGCAGCAGGAGCAGGACCAGTCAACATAATGGTTGGATCTGTACCGACTAATGCAGTTGCAAGCACCTTGGCGCGAGGTTTTAAACCTTGCTCTTTGACTGCTTTTTCAGAAGCCAATAACACCACCGCAGCGCCATCGACGATACCTGATGAGTTACCTGCATGATGAACGTGATTAATTTTTTGCGCTTCAGGATACTTCTGTAAAGCAACAGCATCGAAGCCCATTTGACCCATCATTTCAAAGCTAGCATTCAGTTTTGCCAAACCTTCAACGGTGGTAGCACCTCGAATAAATTCGTCTTTTTCTAGGATTGTTACACCTGAATGATCTTTCACAGGCACAACTGATTTATCGAAATAACCATTTGCTTGAGCAGCAGCAGCTTTTTGTTGCGAACCGACCGCAAATGCATCCACATCAGCGCGGCTATAACCATCTAAAGTTGCGATTAAGTCAGCGCCCACACCTTGTGGAACAAAAGAGGATTTCAAATTGGTTTCAGGATCAAGTGCCCATGGACCACCATCTGAACCCATAGGTATACGTGACATGGACTCTACACCGCCAGCAACCACAACATCTTCCCAGCCTGAGCGAACTTTTTGTGCCGCCAAGTTTACTGCTTCTAAACCAGAAGCACAGAAACGGTTGATTTGTACGCCTGCAACATCATCATTCCATCCTGCGGCAATCGCAGCAGTTTTGGCAATATCCCCACCTTGATCACCAATCGGTGTCACACAACCGAGAACGATATCATCGACTTTAGAGGTATCGAGTTGATGGCGTTGTTGTAATTCATTTAATAATGTTGTGAGTAAAGTAATTGGTTTTACTTCATGTAATGAGCCGTCTTTTTTTCCTTTTCCGCGTGGTGTGCGAATGGCATCAATAATATAGGCCTCGCTCATAGCTGTTCCTTGTATTGCCTTAAATTAAAATTCATTGTGCTTCGAGTGTACTCAATTTAAGTGTCAGTGCAATGATGATAAACATTGGTAAGTTTGATGTTTTTCGCCAATTCAGTTCACTATTGAATAGTTGAAATATTTAGTAAAATGCATGTCCATAATTCAACATAATAGGACTTACGCACTATCATTTATAGATTCTCTGTGGTAGCAGATGATTTTTATCGAGAATAAAGTCATCAATGAAGTCTTTGATGATTGGTCTAAATAAGTTCTTTTGCCAA
>NZ_JBPKBJ010000022.1:0-49225 GCF_051390655.1 Acinetobacter sp. P1(2025) | reverse complement strand
ATCTTTACTTTTTCATATTTCATGTACTCATGATAGTAGAACATGACTTTTTAATGTGGATAAAAAACAAACAAAACGTTGATCGTTTTTTGATTTTTGCAAGAAGTCTATTAATTAATGGTGCTTGGGTACAGGGAAAGGGTACAAGCTTTATTAAAACCAACCCTGTGAGCAATCAACAGATTTGGTCTGGTTATGAAGCTAATGTTGCTGATGTTGAGGCAGCTTGTAATGCTGCTAGAACAGCTTTTCCTGCATGGGCACGCTTAGGTTTAGAGCAACGTGTAGCTATTATTGAACGCTTTGCGAGTTTACTTGAATAAAATAAAAATCAACTTGCACAAGTCATCAGTCAAGAAACCAGTAAACCACTGTGGGAAACACTCACAGAAGTTCAATCGATGATTGGAAAAATCGCGATTTCAATCCGTGCATATCACCAACGGACTGGTTTTAGTGAAACTGAAATGCCAGATGGCATCGCATCTTTACGTCATCGTCCTCATGGGGTACTTGCAGTTTTTGGACCGTACAATTTCCCAGGACATCTACCTAATGGACACATTGTTCCTGCATTAATTGCAGGTAATACGGTTGTGTTCAAGCCAAGCGAATTAACGCCTTGGACAGCCGAAGAAACTGCAAAATTGTGGCAACAGGCAGGGTTACCAAATGGTGTGCTCAACCTTGTGCAAGGTGGTCGTACGACTGGTGAGGCTTTAGCTGCTGCTGAACAAATTGACGGTTTACTGTTTACGGGAAGTGCCAACACTGGCTATCACCTGCATAAACAAATGGCAGGCGCACCTGAAAAAATCCTAGCCCTTGAAATGGGGGGGAACAACGCTTTAATCATTGATGAAGCAACTGATATTGATGCAGTGGTGAATCTAGCTATTCAATCCGCTTTCGTGTCTGCGGGACAACGTTGTACATGTGCACGCCGTATCATTGTAAAACATGGCGTTAATGGTGATGCATTCATTCAACGTTTTGTTGAAGTCACAAAGAACTTAGTGATCGGGGCTTGGGATGCTGAACCACAACCATTTATGGGCGGGGTGATTTCATCTCATGCGGCAGATCAGATGATGGCTGCACAAAGCAAATTGATCGCACTAGGCGCAAAACCATTGTTAGCAATGACTCGTCCTCAAGCTGATAGTTCATTACTCAGTGCAGGCATTTTAGATGTGAGTGAAGTGAATGCAATCCCAGATGATGAATACTTTGGTCCTTTGACAACGATCTATCGTTATCACGATTTTGATGAAGCACTCAAAATAGCCAATAACACACGTTTTGGTTTAGCTGTAGGTTTGGTTTCTCCTGATCGTGAATTATTTGATCGAGTATTGATCGAAGCACGAGCTGGCATTGTGAACTGGAATAAACCATTAACTGGCGCATCGAGTGCTG
Source organism: Acinetobacter sp. P1(2025) (assembly GCF_051390655.1). Taxonomy (NCBI): domain Bacteria; kingdom Pseudomonadati; phylum Pseudomonadota; class Gammaproteobacteria; order Moraxellales; family Moraxellaceae; genus Acinetobacter; species Acinetobacter sp. P1(2025). The sequence continues at coordinate 47,806 of NZ_JBPKBJ010000022.1, read as the reverse complement.
CTCCATTTGGTGGTGTGGGTGCATCGGGGAACCATCGTGCAAGCGCGTTTTATGCAGCAGATTATAGTGCGTGGCCGATGGCTTCACTGGAAAGTGATAGCGTTACACTGCCGTCAAAATTATCACCGGGCATTGTGCTCTAAGTTAAATCGTGCCGTGACGATATGGAGAAAAAATGTCAGGTTATGAAATCAATTTTGATGGCTTGGTTGGACCAACTCACCATTATGCAGGTCTTTCTTTTGGTAATGTTGCTTCAACAAAAAACCGTAATAATGCGTCCAATCCTAAATTAGCAGCTAAACAGGGCTTAATGAAGATGAAAGCCCTTGCGGATTTAGGGCTTAAACAAGGGGTGTTTGCTCCACAAGAGCGTCCACATGTTCCGACCTTACGCCGTTTAGGTTTTACAGGTAGTGATATTGATGTCATTGCACAGGCAATGCGAACTGCACCTGCCTTGTTATCTTCACTCAGTTCAGCATCTTCAATGTGGACTGCAAACTCATGCACCGTGTCACCATCGGCTGATAGTGCGGATGGACGTGTACATTTTACAGCCGCAAATCTAAATAATAAGTTCCATCGCTCAATTGAACATCATACGACAACGCGAATCCTTAAAGCGATGTTCGATAATGATGTATATTTCGCGCATCATGAAGCCTTACCTGACGCAGCACTATTTGGTGATGAGGGTGCAGCCAATCATAACCGTCTAGGCGGTGGATACGAGCAAGCTGGCGTGCAAGTTTTTGTTTACGGACAGCAACAGCTCGGTGGTACGGTTGCGCCGAAGAAATTCCCTGCACGTCAAACCCGTGAAGCGAGTGAGGCGATTGCACGTTTACATCGTTTAGATGCAAAACGGACGGTATTTATTCAACAGAATCCTGACGTGATTGATCAAGGTGTATTTCATAACGATGTGATTGCGGTAAGTAACCAACAGGTACTTTTTCATCATCAACATGCGTTTTTGAATCAAACACAAGCCTTGAATGAAATTCGCCAGAAAATGGCAGGGATTGAGCAAGAATTTATTTCGATCGAAGTGCCTGAAAACCGTGTGAGTGTTGAAGATGCTGTTGCGACATATTTATTCAATAGCCAAATTTTGACACGAGCAGATGGTGGGATGAGTATCGTTGTACCTGAAGAGTCTCGTCAAAATAAAGCGGTTTGGAGCTATTTGAATGACATGATTCAGATGGGTACGCCAATTGATGACATTAAGGTGTTTGATCTGCGTGAAAGTATGCGTAATGGCGGTGGACCAGCATGTTTGCGCTTACGTGTCGCGGTCAATCAAAAAGAGTTAGCAGCAGTTAATCCAAATTTATTTATGAATGACGGTTTGTTTAAGACCCTCAACCAATGGGTTGATCAACACTATCGTGATGAATTAACTCAGGATGATTTAGCTGATCCAAGTTTGTTGATTGAGAGTCGTACAGCGTTAGATGAATTAACCAAAATTTTAGGTTTAGGTTCTGTTTATCACTTTCAACGCTAATCATCGTAGTTAAAAGATTGATATGGATTTTCCTCAAATCCGAATGCTCACTATGGCATCGGATTTGAGGTGGTTAAACAAGGGAATGATGGCATATGGTTGATCTACTCGAATTAACTCTTGCACAGCAAGCACCTAATCAAACTCAAGGTGAAACAACTGAATTTACTTGGCAATGGCTAGGTGAAGGGTTATTGGTATGCACGCCTAAAACAAGCTATAACAAGGCCATCATATTTTCTGCGGGTATCCATGGAAATGAAACGGCACCGATTGAATTACTCGCAAAGATGGTTCAAGACCTGTTCGCGTCTCGTTTACGTTTGACGGAGCGAGTCCTTTTTGTTTTTGGTAATCCTCAAGCAATTCGCAAAGGTGTACGTTATCTAGAAAATGATATGAACCGCATGTTTTGTGGAGCTTATCAACAATTAAATTCTGATGAAGAAACAAAACGTGCTCAGCTTTTAGAGCAAATTACCGCAGAGTTTTTCCAGCAAAGTCGTAGTGATGCTCAACGCTATCATTATGATTTGCATACGGCTATACACACATCACTATTAGCTGTATTTGCCTTATTCCCTTATCAGACGAAACCCTACGATGATTTTCTCATAGATAGCCTCAACGCTGCTGATCTTGATGCTTTGGTGTATCACAACGCTGTTGGTAAAACTTTTACTCATTTTACAACAGAGTATTTTCAGGCTGCTAGCAGTACTTTGGAGTTAGGTAAAGCAAAGCCATTTGGTCAAAATGATTTAGCTGAGTTTGCTGCAATTGATCAAGTACTTCGTGCCGTAATTACAGGTGAAGCTTTACCTCGAAGACAAAAATCATCGCTTCGTCAATTCAAGGTTGTAGATTCAATTGTTAAACAAAGTGAGGATTTTCAACTGCGATTAGATGCGAATGCACCTAATTTTTCGACCTTTGAAAAAGGCGATGTAATCGCGACTCAAGAGGCAGGAAATTATATTGCAAGCGATCAGCAAGTTTGGATTTTATTTCCAAATCCGAACGTCAAAGTAGGATTAAGAGCAGGGCTAATTCTCAAAGAAATAATGTAGATAACACCATTCGAAAGATTTTAAGCGGTTCAAGGAAATGATGTATATGGAGTTTGAATATGGATGTTCAGTAGAAAAATATGTAGAAAAAAGATATCCGTTGGATATTGATTGTTATGAAAGTGAAACAGCAAGGACAGGTTGTCATAAGAATATCGTTGGAGTGATCGTGTATGAGTAACAATAATGAAAAAACATTTCCTTCAGGTGAACTCCTGAGTGAGCAATATGTGCCGCAACAAGACACATCAAGCCATTTAAATACTTCGTTGTCAGAAGTAGATGTCACTAAACCTTTGAAACGTGCAATGACAAAACGTCATTTGGTCATGATTTCTTTAGGTGGTGCGATTGGAACAGGACTGTTTCTTGGTTCAGGAGATGTTATTTCTCAAGCTGGCCCAATTGGAGCAATTTTATCTTATCTCCTTGGGGGCGTAATTGCTTACATGGTCATGCTGTGCTTAGGCGAGTTAGCCGTGCATATGCCCGTATCAGGTTCGTTCGGTGAATATGCCAGAACTTATATTGGACCTGGTACAGGTTACATGATTACGTGGTTGTATTGGTTAACTTGGACCGCAACATTGGGGACGGAGTTTACTGCGGCAGCATTATTGATGCAGGAGTGGTTTCCATCCATTTCCATGTGGACATGGACGCTGTTATTTGCAGGATTAATTTTTTCACTGAATGTCAGTTCAACCCGTTTATTTGCAGAATCTGAATTTTGGTTATCGTTGGTTAAAGTTTTAACCATCATTTGCTTTATTGGTTTGGGGCTAGCCGCTATTTTCGGAGCTATTTCCTATCATGGGCATGAATCAGCGCCTTTATTTAGTAAATTAACAGAGCACGGTTGGTTTCCAAATGGAATATTTCCTATTTTTGCGACCATGTTAATTGTGAATTTTGCATTCTCAGGTACTGAGTTGATTGGTGTTGCTGCGGGTGAAGCAGAAGAACCTGCTAAAACCGTTCCTAAAGCAATCAATGCTGCGATATGGCGACTCCTGATTTTCTTTGTTGGTACGATTATCGTGATTTGTGCTTTATTGCCTTATGACATGGCAGGTTTAAATGCAAATTCGGTAAGTAATAGTCCTTTTGTAACTGTATTCAATTACATCGGTATTCCATATGCTGAAGATATTATTCGTTTTGTGATTATCACTGCATTGTTATCTGCTGCGAATTCTGGATTATTTGCTGCTTCACGTATGATGTGGTCACTATCGACTAAAAATCAGTTACCTAAAGTTTTCGCAAAATTGACACGTTCAGGTACACCGATTATTGCAATTATCGTGACGATGTTTGGTGCCATACCTGGTTTATTGTCTGAGCACTTTGCCCCTGAAACAATTTTCAAAAATTTATTAGGTGTTGCTGCATTCACTATGGTTGTAGTGTGGATTTCGATCTGTGTCTCTCAATTTAACTTCCGTAGACAATGGATTAAATCAGGTAACACCGTTAAAGATCTCAAATTTGCTGCGCCGTTATTCCCATTAACTCCTATTTTAGGTGGGGTATTCTGCGTCATTACATGTATTAGTATGGTGACTGATCCATCAATGCAAGTTGGATTTGTATGTTGTGTCTTGTTTATCATCGCTTGTTATGCAAGTTATGCGATGTTCTATAAAGATAAACAAGTAAATTAAATTTTTAATCGGAAAGTTGGAGTGGCATCTCCAACTTTCTTTTTATATAAAAAAGAATAAAACTTACTTTTAGAGATGACTCACATTTTTTTCACGTTGAGCTACTTATAGTTGAAAAGTATAGTTTTCGATGAAGAGGATAAAATGAAAGTAAAAACGCTATTAAGTCTATCTGTATTGTCTATTTCATTAAGCACTTTAAGCTTCCCAACCTTTGCAAACACACCAAAAGCAGTTGATAAAATTGATATAAATCAATATGTAGGTAAATGGTATGAAATCGCACATTTACCGATGTATTTTCAACGTCAATGTGTGAGTGATACCAGCGCTAAATATGCAATTAAAGCTGACAATACAATTTCAGTACTTAATAGTTGTCGTACTGCTTCTGGAGAAATGAAAAGTTCAGAGGGCGTAGCCTATCCACAAAATCAGGGAAAAAGTCAGTTGAAAGTGAGCTTTTTGCCAAAAGGATTACGTTGGTTACCGTTCACCAAAGGCGATTATTGGGTATTGAGAGTTGATCCAGATTATAAAGTTGCTTTAGTTGGCGGACCATCAACAAAGTATTTATGGATACTTTCAAAAACTCCGACTATCGATGAAGCGACTTATCAATCCTATTTACAAACCGCCAAACAGCAAGGTTATGATTTAAGTAATTTAATTAAAACAACTCATACTTCACCATAATCGATTCAGTCAGGTGTGATTGTTCACATCTATCTTCGCTTTTCGCTTAGCAAGCTGTTTACATTTTTGGGAACAGAAGTTCACATCACCCCAGCTTCTTTCCCATTTTTTTCGCCATGTGAAAGGGCGTAAACAATAAGCACAAATTTTTTCAGGTAAATGAAGTTTCTTATGCATGATTAGAGTTCTTCGATACGTTTTTGTAGATCATTCGCATGAGTCAAAATTGTATTTTGATCATCTTGGCTAAGCTTATCCCATTGTTTATACATCATTGACATTCTGTGATTGGAGCTAAAGAAAACACGGTGTTTGGCTAAGAAATTCCAGTATAAGCTATTGAAAGGACAGCTATCTTGTTCAGTTTTGGTTTTGACATTGTAGTGGCAGTTCTGACAGTAGTTAGACATACGATGAATATAGTTCCCTGAAGCTGCATAAGGTTTACTTGCCACGAGACCACCATCTGCAAACAAAACCATACCGTGAGTATTAGGTAGCTGCACCCATTCAAAAGCATCTGCATAAACACTGAGATACCAATCATTCACTTGTTTAGGTGAAATACCATTTAATAAAGTAAAGTTCCCAATCACCATTAATCGTTGTATATGATGGGCATAAGCATTTTCCAAAGAATTTCTTAAAGCTTCACGCAAACATAGCATTTTTGTTTCAGCTGTCCAGAAATAATCAGGAAGGTTACGATCTGCCTCTAACTCATTTAAATCAGGATAAGTTGGCATTTTTAACCAATATATTCCTCGAATAAATTCACGCCAACCTAAGATTTGACGGATGAAACCTTCAGCAGCGTTTAGCGGAACATGATGATCAAAGTATGCTTGTTGCGCAGCATCACAGACTTCTTTTGGAGAAAGTAGACCACAATTTAGATAGGGAGAAAGCAGACTGTGAAAGAGGTAATCTTTCCCAGTGACCATTGCATCTTGATATTGACCAAAATGAATTAATTGATAATCAATAAAATATTGGAGTGCTTCTAGGGCTTGTTGTCGAGTCGTTGCCCAGTTGAAATGATTGATCTGACCGATATGTTTTTTAAATTCTGTTTTAACCAATTCAATGACATCTAAGTCAATTTGGTCTCGATGAAATTGTAGAGCTGAGGGGATTGGGTCATTCTTATTCCAAGCTTGTCTATTTTCGGTATCATAATTCCATCTCCCACCGATTGGCTCATTACCATTCATTAAGTAACCGGTTTGCTGTCTTAGCTTTCGATAGAAAAATTCCATGCGTAAGGTTTTGGTATTTGAAGCCCAGTTGCGAAAAGCTTGGGGAGAGGAAAAAAAACGATCGTCATTAAGGATTTGTACTGGAATTTTAAGTTGCTTAGACCATGTGGTTTCAATCGCTTGTTGTAATCGAAATTCACCACTTTCTGTGATGATCAATGCATCAGCTGGATTTTTTTCTAATTGTGCTTGGATAAAATCAATAAATCCTTGAGCAGCTTGTGTACGGTCAAATGTTTGATAACGAATCTTCCAACCTTGTGCTTTTAATGATTTTGCAAAATGGCGCATTGCACTGAAAATAAATGCGATTTTTTGAGGATGGTGCTGCACATAGGTAGCTTCTTCAACCAACTCCGCCATCAAAATGAGATCTTGATCTTTATCAAGCACTTTGAGTGTGGCAATTTGCTCTGAAAGCTGATCTCCTAAGATTAAGCCGTACCGCATAGGCTTGTCACCAGTACAAAATTTTAATATAGGTGCAGTACTGTAAAATTCTTGTGAATATAAGATCCTTGAATGACTTGTTGTTTAAAAATGATTCATTCAAACAATCGAATTTTAAACATTCGGAATAAAGCTAAATAAATTATTTTTTGACTTAATATTAAATTAAGTTTTCTCGCTTATTCTAAAAATGCAGCATGACAGTTCAAGCATGGCTACACCTTTGGCCACATCTCACGATGTGGTTTTTTTTTCCGGCTACTTAATTTTATATAGAAATCTAATTCTTAGAAAACAACTCGATTTTGTATTTAATTTATATAACTATTAGAAAATTAGGGATTACTTAATCTTTCTTTTTTAGTGTATCTTTATTAAGCGATATGTTCGCAAGAATATATCGAATTCTAAGGATGAGGTCGTTCCATTGGTGATGATACAAAAATACCGATATGCTTTGGCTGTATGCGTCGGCTTATTTAGCCACACACAAGCATTTGCGGTGGATAAAGTTACAGTATATGCAGCTGCAAGTTTAACCAATGCGATCAATGAATTAGATGTGATCTATGAGCAGAAAAATAAAGTTCAAATCCAAACATCTTATGCAGGTTCATCAACTTTAGCCAAACAAATTGAAGCAGGTGCGCCAGCTGATATTTTTATATCAGCAGATGTTCAATGGATGGATTATTTGCAAAAAAAACAGTTGGTATCGGCAAATGATCGCGTGAATTTATTGGGTAATCGTTTGGTAGTGATTGCTCCTAAAGCTCGTCCAATCAAATTAAAAATAGATAAAAGTTTTGATTTCACTAGGGTTGCTCAAGGTAAATGGTGTACAGGTGATACTAAGAGTGTACCTGTGGGGAAATATGCAAAGCAGGCTTTGAATTCGATCGGCTGGTGGGATAAGGTTTCAACTCGTCTAGTGGAAACAGAAGATGTACGTGCAGCCTTAAACTTTGTGGCACTTGGTGAATGTCAGTTAGGAATTGTTTATGCTACTGATGCAGCGATCAGCAAAAATGTCGTCATCATTGGAACATTTCCAGAAAATACCCATCAACCTATTATTTATCCAATAGGTTTAGTAAAGAAGAATACAGAGTCAATGAAATTCTATAAGTTTTTACAAAGCAGTCAGGCAAAAAAAGTATTTAAAAAATATGGTTTTAGCGTACTTAAGTAATTAAATGATGATTCTGACTCCTGAAGAACTTGAAGTGTTGCTACTGTCATCTAAAGTGGCAGCAACATGTTTGATTGTGAGTTTAATCCCAGCAATTTTGATTGCTTGGATTTTAGCTAGGAAAGAGTTCTGGGGTAAATCACTATTTGAAACACTGGTTTTCTTACCTTTAGTGTTACCACCAGTTGTACCTGGTTATTTGTTACTTCAAATTTTTGGCAATCGAGGCATCATAGGACAATATCTAGCACCACTAGGATTGGAGTTTGCGTTTAATTGGAAAGGAGCAGTATTGGCATCTGCGGTAATGGGCTTTCCTTTACTCGTACAATCAATTCGATTGGCGATTGAACTGGTGGATCAGCGTTTAGAAATGGCTGCAAAAACTTTAGGGGCTTCTGCATTCGGCACATTTATGCAGGTAACTTTGCCACTTGCAAGCAGCGGAATTTTGGTGGGAAGTATTTTATGTTTTTGCCGAAGTTTAGGTGAGTTTGGCGCAACCATTACCTTCGTGGGGAATATTGCCAGTGAAACACGGACTTTGCCTTTAGCCATGTATAGTTTGATGCAGCAACCTGATACTGAAGCTGCAGTTTGGCGTTTAATTATCTTATCGTTATCTGTAGCTTTCTTTGCTCTATGGTTTGCGCAATGGTTCAATCGTTATCAGAAAAATAAACGTGGTCGTTAAGCATGATTGATTGTCATATCCAACTTACCCAAGGACAATTTTCTCTAGATCAACGCTTTCAATCTGATCAGTCTGTGATTGGTTTATTTGGCGCTTCAGGTTCAGGAAAAACCACGATTTTGCATAGTATTGCTGGGTTGATTAAACCTCAATCAGGTTGGATTAAAATACAAAATCAAACATGGTTTGATCGGGCACAGAACATTAACCTGAGTACACAACAGCGTCGGATTGGTTTGGTATTTCAGGATGCGCAGTTATTTCCTCATAAAAATGTAATGCAGAATCTATTGTTTGGTTTCAAACATATTTGCCCCGAGCAGCGACACTTTGAACTCGATTATATTGTTGAATTGCTTAAATTGGATCATTTAACTCAAAGGATGCCGATTAAGCTCTCAGGAGGGGAAAAACAACGTGTTGCTCTTGGGCGTGCCTTGCTGTACTCACCACAATTATTACTATTAGATGAACCACTTTCTGCTCTTGATTCCGCGCACAAAAAAGAGATTATTCCTTTCTTTCAAAAAATCAAAGCAGAGATAAAAATTCCGATGCTGTATGTGAGTCATGATAAATCAGAAATCGAACAACTCACTCACGAGATTTGGTATCTATAAATAACGTTGTAATAAAGCAAGAAACTTTTCTATTTCTTCTTCATTAATATGTTCAGCATCCTTTAGTACGTGTTCTTTTAAGTGTTGTTCAATTAATTGATTCATTAAACCATTTACAGCACCTTTAACCGCGGCGACTTGCTGTAAAACTTCGATACATGAACTCTCTGGATCGGTTAATGATTTTTCAACCGCGGTAATTTGTCCTTGAATGCGCTTCACTCGATTTAGAATTTTTTTGTCATGGTGTAGATGAGACATACATTTTTCCTGAAAAAATATATACTGAGGGGGAGTATATTTTAAAGTTAAAGCAAATGCAGCATACTAACCTAGAAAGACGCCATTCTCATCAATTTGATCAGGGAAATCCTTTAGCCCAGAAAAAGATTTTGATCGCCACAATTTTAACCGCTGTGATGATGATCTTAGAAATCTTAGGGGGATGGATTTTTAATTCGATGGCATTACTGGCTGATGGTTGGCATATGAGTTCCCACATGCTAGCACTAGGTTTGGCTTACTTTGCTTATCGAATGGCTCGACAGTATGCAAGTGACTCCCGATTTAGTTTTGGAACATGGAAAATAGAAATTTTAGCAGGCTATAGCAGTGCTATTCTATTGTTGGTCGTTGCGCTACTGATGGGGATTCAGTCGATTGAACGATTATTTAATCCCGTTACGATTCATTTCAATGAAGCGATTCCAATTGCGGTTGTAGGTTTACTTATAAACTTGGTCTGTGCATGGTTATTACATGATAGTGGACATGAGCATCACCATCATCACCATGATTTAAATCAAAAAGCCGCATTTTTGCATGTAGTGGCAGATGCAGTGACTTCAGTGCTCGCAATTATTGCTTTATTTGCTGCAAAATATTTTAGCTGGAATTTTCTAGATGCCTTGCTTGGAATTATTGGTGCATTACTGGTTGCCAAATGGTCTTGGGGATTAATTCAAGAAACAGGTAAAACCTTATTAGATGCTGAAATGGGGCACCCCGTGGTACAAGAAATAAAGGATGTAATTGCCCAACTTCCACACGTAGAAATCACAGACCTACATGTATGGAAAGTTGGGAAAGGCAAATTCTCTTGTATTTTAGGATTGGAAACATCGATAGCTGATTTGACTCCTGATCAAGTCAAACGTGAGCTATCCATACATGAAGAAATTGTGCATGCCTCAGTTGAGATTCATCATATTTAATATTTCTGAGACTGAAGCTAGAGTCGAATAACTCAACTCTAGCTTAATAGTTTAAACAAAGAGATATAGGATCAAACCACAAAGTGCTGAAGCAAAGATCACGTAAAGAACATTAATCTGAAATTTAAAGAGTGCGATCATCGCTGCAACGGTAATGATTGCCGCTTCGTAATTAAATGCATGATCAAAACCATTTGGCCATAGCACGTGATAGCTAAAGAATAGAGCAAGATTAAGAATGACACCTACAACAGCAGCGGTGATCGCAGTGAGTGGTGCGGTAAACTTAAGTTCGTTATGTGTAGATTCAATTAGTGGTGCGCCAGCGAAAATAAAAACGAAGGAAAAGAGAAAGGTAAACCAAGTAACAATTACTGCACCCATGGCACCTGCAAGAAACAGATGTTCAGTTCCGAGTAAAGCTTGATTAAAACCACCCAAGAATCCTACAAATGCGACAACCATAATTAAAGGGCCAGGTGTACTTTCTCCGAGTGCCAATCCATCAATCATTTGAGTTGGGTTTAACCATCCGTAATAATTCACTGCACCTTGGTAGACATAAGGCAACACAGCATATGCTCCGCCAAAAGTAAGCAAGGCTGCTTTAGTAAAGAACCATGCCATTTGAGTATAAGCGTGTTGCCAGCCTAGGCTGAAGGTCAACAGTAAGATCGGAATACACCATAAAAATGCTGCGATAAGAATAATTTTAGCGAGATTCGCCCAGCGAAAAATAGCATGGGCAGGTGGTGGTGTATTGTCATCAATCAGTGCTGCACCATAATTTTTTTGATTACTTTGATGAGATGCTTGCTGACTAAATAAATGTGGCTGCTTTTTACTGAGTAAATATCCAAGTATTGCGGCACTGAATACAATCAATGGAAATGGGATATTAAAGAAAAATATTGCGATAAATGCTGCGGCTGCAATGAGCCATAAGAATTTATTCTTGAGTGAACGACTACCTATACGATAAGTTGCATGAAAGACAATTGCCGTGACTGCTGGTTTAATTCCATAAAATAAACCTGCGATAATTGGGACATCTCCAAACTGTACATAAATCCATGACAAGGCAATCAGGATAAACAACGAAGGCAGTACAAATAGAATGCCTGCCACTAAACCACCTAAAGTACGGTGCATTAACCAGCCGATGTAGATAGCAAGTTGCTGAGCTTCAGGTCCAGGCAATAACATACAATAGTTGAGTGCATGTAAAAATCGTTTTTCAGAGATCCAGCGCTTTTGTTCAACTAGCTCCTGATGCATCACTGCAATTTGACCTGCGGGTCCACCAAAACTAATAAATCCAAGTTTTAGCCAAAATAAAAAGGCTTGCCAAAAAGGAACGTGGTCAGGTGCGGTTGTTGCATCAGATTGCTGCATAATCATTCTCAAATAGAGCGTTTATTTTTTGAATATCGCGAGTTTATGGCACATCATACGAAGGTGATGATTCTAGATGAATCCAATTTATTTCTTTATATATTTTATTGATTTGATAATTCAAATTGATGACTTTTCTTAAATTTATTTCACGTCTAAAGATCAAAGAATCTAGCTTATATATCTTTAAATTGCATAAACAACGCATTTTTTCTTATTTTTAATCATAAAGTGTGACGCATACCATAAGCCTATATTATTGAAAGATCATCTAATTATGGGCATCAAGAACACCAAGCCATTGATTGTAACAGCGATCGTCCTTGTGGCGATTGTTGCTTTTATTATCTATCAAAATCAAAAAGATGCTGTACCAGCTCAGTCTAAAAACAACAAAGCTATTGTGATAGCTTATCAAACAGGTGTTGATCCGACCAAGGTTGCACAGGCAAATGGAGAATATGAACGTGATACTAATCAAGCAATTCAATGGCGTAAATTTGATGCTGGTTCAGATGTAGTTAATGCATTGGCTTCGGGTGATGTAGTGATCGGCAATATCGGTTCTAGTCCTTTGGCTGCTGCTGCAAGTCGTGATTTACCGATAGAAGTCTTTCTGGTGACGGCTAAATTAGGCGGTTCAGAGGCATTGGTGGTGAGCAACAAATCAGGCATTAAAAACCCGCAAGATTTGATTGGTAAAACCATTGCTGTGCCATTCGTTTCAACCACGCATTACAGCCTATTGTCAGCACTTAAGCATTGGAATATTGCGGATAACCAAGTCAAGATTATTAACTTACGTCCACCAGAAATCACAGCAGCTTGGGAGCGTGGTGATATTGATGCGACCTATGTTTGGGAACCTGCCTTAAGCAAAGTCAAAGCCACTGGTCATGTCTTAACAGACTCGAAACAAGTCGGCGAGTGGGGCGCACCAACCTATGATTTATGGGTGGTTCGTAAAGATTTCGCTGAGAAAAATCCAGAATTCTTAAAAGCCTTCGTGAGAACCAGCTTAAAGCAGATTGAAAGCTATAACCAAGATCCTAAAGCATTTGAGCAAAATGCAGACAACATCCAGAAAATCGCACAATTGACGGGTTCTGATGCCAAAGATATTCCATTGCTTCTTTCTGGAAATATATACCTTGATCGTCAGCAGCAACAAGCCACTTTATCTGGTGAATTTGCAGAGAACATTTTCGATACAGCCACTTTCTTAAGAAGCCAAGGCAAGGTGGATCAAGTAAAACCTAACTATCAAGCCAATGTCACGACTCAATTCTTACAACCATAGGAGATCGAAATGAGCGTATTAGCTGCTGAGCATCTTCATCTAACTTTTCCAAACCAGACCGTGCCTGTTTTGCAAGATATTAATCTCAAAATTGAAGAGGGTACTTTGACGGTAATTTTGGGTGAGTCTGGTTGTGGAAAAACCACATTGCTCAATATTTTGGCTGGTTTTCAAAAACCAAGTTCAGGACAGATCAAACTTGATAATGAAGTACTAACGACACCTGATGCTCGCCGTGCAGTGGTATTCCAAGATCATGCGCTATTACCTTGGTTAAATGTCTCTGAAAATATCGGTTTTGCTTTACGACTTAAGGGTTTAAAAGAACAACATATTCATCAGCAAGTAGAATCCATCCTGAAGATAGTAGGTTTGAGCCATGTTGCACAAGCCAATATTTGGGAACTGTCAGGTGGTATGAAACAGCGTGTTGGTATTGCACGTGCCTTGATTAGCCATGCAGCCTTTATTTTATTAGATGAACCTTTTGCTGCGCTGGATGCATTTACCCGTGAAACCATGCAGCAGTTGGTGTTGGATTTATGGATTCAACAAAATAAATCTTTTTTCCTCATTACCCATGACATTGAAGAAGCATTATTGCTCAGCAATCAACTGGTATTGATGACAACTCGCCCAGGAAAGATCGTTGAAACTTTAAAACTAGATTTTGCAGAGCGCTATAAGCAAGGCGAATCAATTCGAACAATTAAATCCGATCCAAAATTTATTCAATTACGTGAGCAATTGTTTGAACGCCTACGTGTACAGAAACAAGCAGGGTATGAGGTGACTGTATGACGGGACAAGCAAAAAATACAGCCTATGAGCTAAGTAACACAGCAGAATTTGCACAAATTGAGCCGAAAAAATCAGCTTCAGGACGAAATGCTGTAGGTGATTTTTTCGCGCGTCATCGTAGTTTGGTGCTTAGTTTATCGAGCGTTATCAGTGTGCTGGTGATTTGGTATTTGATCACTGCTTTAAAAATTGTTCCAAGTTTGTTTTTGCCAAGCCCACATGCGGTATGGCAGAAGTTTCTTGAAGTCAGTCAACAAGGCTTTATGAAAGCGACTTTATGGCAACATTTAGCCGCCAGTATTTCTCGTGTCTTATTGGCTTTATTTGCTGCAATTGCGATTGGTGTGCCTTTAGGTTTATGGATGGGCTTGAACAAATGGGTGCGCGCGGTACTTGATCCTTTGGTTGAGCTGTTACGTCCCATACCCCCTCTAGCCTATTTGCCATTATTGGTGATCTGGTTCGGGATTGGTGAAACTACTAAAGTACTTTTGATTTTCTTTTCAATCCTTGCACCAGTCATTATTAGTAGCACTCATGGCGTAATCAGCCATCAGCTCAATCGTGAGCGTGCAGCCTTATCTTTAGGCGCAAGCCAATCGCAAGTGTTTTGGCATGTGATTCTGCCGACGGCCTTACCGCATATCTTAACGGGTATTCGTATTGGTTTAGGTGTGGGCTGGTCGACTCTAGTGGCTTCAGAATTAGTTGCAGCAGATCGTGGTATTGGTTTTATGGTGCAGTCAGCAGCTCAATTCTTGATTACCGATACTGTGGTTCTCGGCATTATTGTTATTGCGATCGTTGCAGTGAGTTTTGAGTTGTTTTTGCGTTGGTTACAGAAGCAACTCTCTCCTTGGTATGGTCAACAGTTATAAGTGTGAGTAGTAGAAGATGACGTTAAATATTGAAGTTATTCAACCAACCATTGGTGCAATTATTCACGATGTTGATTTAAATACGGTTGATGAAAATACCACACAACAAATTCAACAGGCTTTGCTGGATCATCATGTAATTTTCTTCCGCAATCAGCAGCTTGCACCTCAGGCTCAAGCTGAACTTGCACGTGGCTTTGGTTCTTTACATATTCATCCTATTTTCCCGACAGTAGAAAATGTGCCTGAAATTATTGTTCTAGACAGCTGGAAGCAAGATTTACGTGACAACGAGCTTTGGCATACTGATGTGACTTTCAGTCAAAATCCGCCATTAGGGTGTGTCTTGCAAGCCATCAAGATTCCACCTGTAGGTGGTGATACATTGTGGTCGAGTGGAGTAGCCGCATTTACTGCATTGGATCAAAGCTTGCAACAAAAGTTGAAAGGTTTAACGGCTACACACGATATTCGTCAGTCTTTCCCGATTGAACGTTTTGCGCATAATGACGTTGAGCGTAAGAAATTGGAAGAAACCTTCAAACGTAATCCACCCGTTGTTCATCCTGTGGTGAGAACCCATCCTGTGACAGGACAGCCGATTTTGTTTGTGAGCGAAGGTTTCACCACACGTATTAATGAGCTAGATGAATCAGAAAGTGCTGAGTTATTGCAATATCTATTCGCCCACGCGACTCATGAGCAGTTTCATTTACGTTGGCAATGGCAAGAAGGCGATGTGGCGATTTGGGATAATCGTTGCACACAGCATAAGGCTTTATTTGATTATGGTGATGCGCATCGAATTATGCACCGCGCCACCATTAATGGTGATGCACCGTTTTATCAAGCTGCAAGTTAATTAATAAATTTAAAAAATGAAAAAACCTTGTGCAAAATCACAAGGTTTTTTTCGAAGCTTTGTTTATTACTGTTTGACGATCAACACAGGGATATGTGATTCGGTCAATACAGCACGTGCTACGCTACCGAGTAATAAACGTTTAACGCCAGTACGACCATGAGAACCCATAATAATTAAGTCAGCGCCGACTTCCTCTGCGACAAAGATAATCCCTTCGCTAGCAGGACCATGATGTATTTTGGTGGTTACTTGAATTCCATCACGGGTAAATGACTGAGCGATATCTTGCAACTGTGTTTTAGCATGCGCCTCTGCTTGCATAAAATGCTCTGTAATTGCGGGTGCAACTTGATAAAAATCTACGCCCACATAAGGATCAACCGCAACAACACTCAATACCGTGACCTTTGCCCCAGATAATTTAGCTAAAGACAGCGCATGCTCAACGGCTGCATAAGAAATTGGAGAGTCATCAACTGCAACTAAAATATTTTGATAAGACATATTTGCTCCTTATTGTTTATCGTTGTAAAAAGATAAAGTTATATTATGTTGATAGCATATTGAACGTCGTCTAGCAAATTAGACCATGATCAAAAATGTATGATAAAACTGAAAATATTGCTGCAATACAGTAAATTCCACAGCAAAATAGAGATATAACAAAATATCGGTATTTTTGTAATTTACTTTAAAACTCACATGACTGTTTGCTTCTTTTTATTAATCGAACTTTAACCTAAAGGAATCTCAGTGTTACTCAATTTAGAAGCATTTAAACAGCAGAAGTTTGATCAGGTTGCTGCGAAAATCATGGCTGATCCTGATCAATATTTGGGATTTGATTCTGTGTCGGATTTTTATAAAGCAGAATGGTTGGATGAGTTTCCGCAAGGTACGACTTGGTCTGCGACAGGCTTAGATGATGGGGCAGAGCAATTTTACGCCATCATAGAGTATGGGCGACACTATCTATATATCAGTCGAACTGAAAAGGTCACAGTAAAACTTGGCATGCGACATGACTACAATAAAAATAATTAATCCGAGCAGTCATCTATTTTAGAGTGAACAGCCTTTGCGATTTTTATCTCAATGCTATACTTCCGAGCAGAGATGAAATCCCAAATAAAACGAAACGGAAATTTTAAAATGGCGCATCAATTTACGGTTAATGAAACAATTCACGGTGTTTCAATTGAAGATTTTACACGATTAGTTGCTCAAACCTCATTGCATGAAGCGGTGTGTAAACGTATCCCTGGCGATAACCTCGAAATTCTTGAATCAAATGTAAATGGTGACATTTATACTTTACGTCGTGAATATAATCTTGACGTCAGCATTCCAGATGTTGCTAAAAAATTATTAAAAAATGCATTCCGCTTAAAACGTTCAGATATCACTAATCTTAAAAATCTAACTTCGACTGTAGAACTTGGCGCAAACCTTCCTTTAGAAGCAAAAGCTGAACGTAAAGTTACAGGTAATAGTGAAAAAGTAGATATTTCACTGACTTGGAATGTGAAAGTAAAAGTACCTTTGATTGGCGGTATGCTTGAAAAGCATGCTGAAGGCGAAATTCGTAAATTTAGCCAACTTGAAATTGAAATTGTAGAAGATGAATTAAAGAAACAGCTTTAATTTAAGCTGAAAATAAAACTCTCCTGAATCGACTGATCTAACGAAGAAAGGTTTGATGAAGGGGAGTTTTTTTATTGTCTAGAAGCGCAGAAAATAAGGAACTATGGAAAGTATTAGCCCAATCATACTGATCATAGTTGTACTCTCAATAAAATAAGTAAATAGCATAAGCAATAAGCCACAGATCAGAGGCACAGTCATTTTCTGTCTCTTACCATATATAAAATAGCCTAAGCCAATCGAACTAAAAAGAACACTCAAATAAAGCGTTAGTGCATTCATGTCAATTCCATATGTTTTTTTATTAGAAAATATTATGACAAGATTCTTAAATGAAAATGATAGAAGCCAAATTCATTATCCAATAGTATCAATCTAGGTTCGATTTAAAAATTATAAGGTTCTGTGATGAGTGTAATTTTGCCAGTAGCACAACGCGGTGAAGAGATTTTAAAAATTAAAGCAGCTTTAGTCTCAGATGCAGAGTTTAATAGTGAATGGTTGTTGCAACTGGCTTCTGCGATGCATGCGACGATGTTGGAGCGTAATGGTGTTGGAATTGCTGCGCCACAGGTTTATATCTCCAAGCGTGTGATTATCGTGGCATCTCGTCCCAATCCTCGTTATCCCGATGCCCCTGAAATGGATGCTGTGGTGATGGTTAATCCTGAGATTTTGGAATTTTCTCATGCGACTTGTTTGGGGGAAGAGGGATGTTTAAGTGTTCCTGATGAGCGTGGGCAAGTGCAACGAGCACAGAGTGTCAAAGTGCGTTATCACACTTTACAAGGTGAGGTGATTGAAACAACGTTTGAGGGTTTTCCTGCCCGCATTGTTCAACATGAAGTTGATCATTTAGATGGTGTGTTGTTTGTGGAGCGAATGTCTACTTAGAAATTAAAATAAGGGGTTGTAGTAGATTAGCTTTGTGATAATCTAGTTTATGAAAATAACTATTTGTAAATTAAATATAAAAAATCAGTTTTTTGAAAGAGATCGATGCTGTCTGTGGAGCGGATATATTAAATTTAACAGTCAATTCCAAATATTGAATCTTTTTATTGCGAAG
Source organism: Acinetobacter sp. P1(2025) (assembly GCF_051390655.1). NCBI lineage: Bacteria > Pseudomonadati > Pseudomonadota > Gammaproteobacteria > Moraxellales > Moraxellaceae > Acinetobacter > Acinetobacter sp. P1(2025). The sequence goes on along the minus strand of NZ_JBPKBJ010000022.1, from coordinate 29,476 downwards.
CTTAACTTCTCACATTTGCGAATGTTATGTATGATTTTCGTTTATAATTAATGATTATATAGAAGTCTTATATTAATAAGGTAAAGGAATGATTCAGCCAAATTGGGAAATTTTTTCAGCAAAATTTTCAAATAATCAACAAGTGACATTTGAATGGTTTGCTTATTTATTATTTTGCCGAGAATTCAATTTACCCAAAGGCTGGTTTGGATTTAAAAATCAGTCTGGAATTGAAAAAAATCCAATTGAAAAAGAGGGTGAAGTTATTGGCTTTCAAGCCAAGTTTTATTCTACGAGTCTTTCTACGCATAAAGATGACTTTCTAGAAATGCTAGATAAAGCAAAAAGAGATCACCCCACGCTAACTAAAATATTGGTTTATACAAATCAGTTTTGGGGAGAAGCATACAATAGAATTGAAAAAAAGATGATGTCCCCTCAGGCTTTAATAGATATTAAAGCTAAAGCTAAAGAATTAATGATTGATCTTGAATGGAGAGATGCTTCATTTTTTGAATCTGAATTCGTTTGCTTAGCGCATGATGATTTAGCTAAATACTTCTTCACAGAGCAAAAGCTAGAAGGTTGGCAACGCTATGATGATTGGTCAAATACAAAAGACAAAGTTGAAGGGGAATACTTAATCGATGAAGATGTTAAAGTTATTGTACCTAGAGATCATAATAAAAATGAAATTAGTGTGATTGATGGCATAAATACAATCCGAGAAAAATTATCAACAGGTGGAAATTCTATAAGATTAGTAGGACTCTCAGGTGTAGGCAAAACGCGCTTTGCGCAAGCCCTTTTCGATGATCGTGTCGGAATCAATAGCCTAGATATTAAAAAGGTTTGGTATTGTGATTTTGGTGATTCGCCTAATCCACAGCCTCAGCATTTTGTAGAAGAGCTCATTCAGAAACAGCAACCTTATATTTTAATTATCGATAATTGTGGACAAGATGCTCATGGCAGTTTAACGAAGAAAATTAAAGATACTCAAATTGCACTATTAACTATTGAGTATGATGTTCAAGACGATTTGCCTGAGAGTACGGAAGTTTACAAATTAAAACCAAATAGTACTGAAATAATCAAGGAAGTGATTGAACGACATTACCCCCAAATTAATAATTTGAATGCAAGAAAAATTGCTGATTTTTCAGGGGGAAACTATCGGTTAGCTTTAGCAGTAGCCTCTAACATTGAACGCACTGATAACTTGGCATTACTTACGAGTTCCGAGTTGTTTGAGCGGCTTTTTTGGCAAAGAGGGCAGCGTAATAATGAATTATATAAAGTCGCTCAAAATTGTGCATTAGTTTATTCCTTTAATTTAGAGGATGTAGGCGAAGAATATTCTGAATTAGATTATTTATCGAAATTTGCAAGAGTTGATAGTTATGACGCAATTGAAAGAATTGAAGAGCTAAATAATAAAGACATTGTTCAACAGCGAGGGAAATGGCGTGCAATTTTACCTCATGTACTAGCAAATCATTTAGCTAAAGAATGTATTTCAAGGAAGTTAGTAAGACAGCTACATGAGTTTATTCAAAATATGCCTCCTCGTTTGCAGATGTCTTGTATTAAACGTTTAAGCTATTTGCATGATGTCCCTAAGGTACAAGAATTAGTGACATCATGGTTTTCTTCTACTGGATGGTTAGGGCAAAAACTTTTAAATGATCAATATGATGCACAGGATTTGGTTAAATTCAGATTACTTGCCCATATCTCGGAAGATCAAATATTACAATTACTAGAGCAAAAACATAATGCTGCCCCTTATTTTTTAACTAGAGAAAATACACATTTTTTTGAAATTTCTAGATTAATACGATCTTTAGCCTATCAACCCCATAATTTTAAAAAAGCTTTTGACTTACTAATTTATTTTGCTAAAGATGAAAAAGAAGATGAGAGAAATAATTCTATTAGAGATTTAGTGACATCGTTGTTTAGCCTTTATACATCTGAAACAATGGCAAATTTAGAGCAAAAAAAGGACGCTCTGAATCAATTAAAAGTGATGCCCGAATATGAGTCGATGCTGTTAGATTGTTTATCTAAAGCACTGAATTTCTATGAGGGGAGTTATCTAGTAAGAGAGTATTCCGAAAATTCTCAGACTAGTGAGTATAGTTATCAGCCGAAAACTTATAGTGAAATTTGCGGGTGGATTGAGTTTTTACTTAGTGTGCTAGATGAATTAGATAATCATAATAATAGCAAAGCACGAGAGATTTTTAAAAATAGCCTTAAAAATATTATTTGGAAATGTGGAAAAGTTGATATTGTTAAAACATATTTAGAAAGATTTAATCAAAGACTATATTTCTCAGATGCTCATTCACAACTATTGAATATTATTCAATGGAATAGTGATGAGCTGAAAATTAAAGCACCAAAATTATTATCAGATTTAGAAGTCTTGGAAGAAAGCTTGAGACCTCAAAAAAGCAATATTTCAGAACTAATAAAATCTTATATATTGGTGAATGATCACTATTTATATCGTCTAGCTAAAGATAGTAATGAAGATTATGCAATTCCAATTCCTGAATTTGATAATTATGATGAATTAATTAACTATATATCTTCTCAACTTCAGAATATTGAGGTTCTTAAAGAGAATTTTGAAATATTACTCAATCCAAGAATTGGTTGGATTGGTAATCAGTATTTGCAAAGTTTAGGGGAAAGTTGTATAGCTGCCTTTCAGTCAGTAAATGATTGCATTCAGATTTTGAAAACTATAAATGTAGATGAAAGTTTAAATTATTCTGAATTTATTTTTGGAATTCTGAAAGGGTTTAGAAGTAAAAATATTAACGAATATAAAATCTTGGTTGAATTCTTTGTAAATGATGAACGATTCAATAAAATAATCGGTATATACTTATTTTATAGTTGTAAAACAGATGAAGATTTTGATTTTTTTACCACTTTATTACTTACAGAAAAAATTAATTTAAATCGTAATTTAAGGTTAGCATGGTTAAAAAAGCATAGCAAAATTTCCAGTAAACAATTTGAAATGGTTGCTGATACGATGATTTTGGTTGGTCCTCATCAAATGGTTGGATACGAGTTGATGGAAGAATGCTATTTTCAAAAACAATTACCTGAAAAATATCAATCTATTTTATTAGACTATGTCCCTGAGTTTATTAGTTCTGAGGATGCTTTCAATCACTTTGAAGAAGCTTTGCAAGTTTTACTAGGTTGTGGCGAGTTTTACCAAAATAGAATATTTAATGATATTAAAGAGAATTTTAGTAGTGAATCTTATATCTCTTTTCATCGTGAAGATAAAAAGTTTAAATTATTAAGACTGCTGATCGAAAGTAACACTAGTAAATTTATTGATGAGTTCGTTGAAGATCAAAATTTTATGTCTAAATTTTGGCAGAATGACATAGACAAAGTACTTGCTTATGCAGATGAAAAAATGGTACTAGATTGGATTGACTCCGATCAAGAAAAAATAAATTTTTGGGTGAAAAATTCAAGGCTATATCACAGTAAAAAAAGAGAACCATCTAGTGAGGAAAACCAAAATTCTATTGTGTGGAAAGACCTGTTAATCACTTTGATTGATATGTGTAATGATAAACCTAATCTAATAAATATACTTTTTGATCATCACATATTAAGGATGAGAGGTGTTTTCTCAGGTTCCTGGTCGCAAGCTATGCAAACAAGATTACAGTATATTTATTCTCTGAAAGATAAAATAATATCGGTATTTCCTGAATTAGAGTCACTTATTATTTCTAAAGAAAAAGAATGGTTAGTTGCTATTGATCAGCAAGCGAAGATAGAGGCAGAAAGAGATAAACAAAATAGTGAGCGTTTTGAATGGTGATTAATAAAAACCCCCTCAACTGAGGGGATTTTCTTTTATGGCTTATCCAATCGAATCATCTAAATTCGGTGCTAACCAGCGTTTCGCTTCATCGAGAGTCCAGCCTTTACGTTTTGCATAATCTTCAAGTTGATCTTGAGAGATTTTGCCCACATTAAAGTATTCACTTTGAGGATGCGAATAATAGAAACCACTTACAGAAGAAGGCGGCATCATGGCAAAGTGTTCAGTCAGTTTTGTACCAATCTTTTCTTCTGAGCCTAACCAATCAAATAACACCGCTTTTTCAGAATGCTCTGGGCAAGCAGGATAACCTGGCGCAGGACGAATACCGACATACTTCTCTTTGATCAGTTCTTCATTACTCAACGTTTCATCTGCTTTATAGCCCCAGAACTCTTTACGGATACGCTCATGTAAATGCTCAGCGAATGCTTCTGCAAAACGATCCGCTAAAGACTGAATCAGAATCGCTGAATAGTCATCACCTTTGGCTTTATATTCATTTGCCAATTCTTCAGCACCAAAGATCGACACCGTAAAACCACCGAGATAATCTTCAGGTTGTTCAGAAGGCTTAATATAATCTGCCAAAGACAAGTTTGGTTTACCTGTCACTTTGTCTGATTGTTGACGTACGTGCTCAAAGGTGTGAGTACGATTTTGACCTGATTCATCAAATACGCTGACGGTATCTGCACCAGTACGCTGAGCAGGGTATAAGCCAAACACAGCACGGGCATCGAAACGTTTATTTTCAATGATGTCTTTCAGCATCGCTTGCGCTTGATTATAAAGATCAGTCGCTGCTTCACCGACCACTTCATCTTCTAAGATTTTCGGGAATTTACCCGCCAAACTCCAAGAGATGAAGAATGGTGTCCAATCAAAATATTCAACTAAGGTTTCAAGCGGATAATTCTTAATAACTTGTGTACCCAAAGCATTTGGTTTTGGTGGTACATAGTGATTATCAATTTTAAAACCGTTTTCGACTGATTCTGCATAACTCAATTTTGCAGCTTTCGGTTGTTTATTTGCTAAACGTTCACGAATCTTGGCATATTCAGCACGATGCTCTGCAATGAAGTTACCGCGCATTTCAGGAGAAAGTAGGGTGGTTGCGACACCCACTGCACGTGAAGCATCCGCGACGTAAATTACTGCATCATTCGAATATTGAGGATCAATTTTAACTGCGGTGTGTGCTTTTGATGTGGTTGCACCGCCGATCAATAGAGGAATATTAAAACCTTTACGTTGCATTTCTTTGGCAACAAAGACCATTTCATCCAAAGAAGGGGTGATCAAACCTGACAAACCAATGATGTCACATTTCTCATCTATTGCCGTTTGCAGAATTTTTTCTGCAGGTACCATCACGCCGAGGTCAACGATGTCATAACCATTACAACCCAAGACAACACCCACAATATTTTTACCAATATCGTGTACGTCACCTTTTACCGTTGCCATCAGGACTTTACCTTTAGATTGTCCTTCTGACTTTTCAGCTTCAATGTATGGGTTGAGCCATGCTACAGCTTGTTTCATGACGCGTGCAGATTTAACGACTTGAGGAAGGAACATTTTTCCTGAACCAAACAAGTCACCCACAACGTTCATGCCGTCCATTAATGGGCCTTCGATCACATCAAGCGGACGTTTTGATTTTAAACGTGCTTCTTCAGTATCTTGATCGATATACGTGGTAATACCTTTAACTAAAGCGTATTCAAGACGTTTTTCGACAGACTCATTACGCCATTCAAGATTTTCAGCTTCTTTGGTAGCACCCGCTTGACCACGATATTTTTCAGCAACTTCTAGAAGTTTTTCAGTTGCTGCTTGACCTGTCTCACCTTGATTTTGGTTAAGTACAACATCTTCAACAGCATCTTTCAGCTCTTTATTGATATCGTCATAAATCGCCATCTGACCAGCGTTTACGATACCCATAGTCATGCCTTGTTTGATGGCATGATAGAGGAATACTGAGTGAATCGCTTCGCGTACAGGTTCATTACCACGGAATGAGAACGAAACGTTAGAAACACCACCAGAAATCATGGCATGTGGTAAGTTTTGTTTGATCCAACCAGTCGCTTCAATAAAGTCTACGGCATAGTTATTGTGTTCTTCGATCCCTGTTGCCACTGCAAACACGTTTGGATCAAAAATAATATCTTCAGCTGGATAGCCAACTTCATTGACTAAAATGTCATATGAGCGTTTACAAATTTCACGCTTACGTTCAGCGGTATCTGCCTGACCAACTTCGTCAAAAGCCATGACAATAACTGCTGCACCATACTGACGGCAAAGGCGAGCTTTTTCCACAAACTCGTCATAACCTTCTTTTAAGGAAATCGAGTTTACAACAGGTTTACCTTGAACACATTTTAGACCTGCTTCAATGATTTCCCATTTCGATGAGTCAATCATGATCGGCACACGTGAAATATCAGGTTCTGAAGCGACGAGGTTCAGGAAATGCACCATCGCACCTTGCGAATCGAGCATCCCTTCATCCATGTTGATATCAATGATCTGCGCACCAGCTTCAACTTGTTGCTGAGCGACTTCTAAAGCTTCTGCAAAATTTTCTTCACGGATGAGACGAAGGAACTTTTTTGATCCTGTAACGTTAGTACGTTCACCAACGTTTACGAATAAAGAATCATCATAGATATTAAATGGTTCTAAACCACTCAAACGGCAAGCATGAACAGTCTCAGGAATTTTACGTGGTGGAATATCTTTAACAGCTTGGTAGATCGCACGGATATGATCTGGTGTGGTACCACAGCAACCACCAGTAATATTGATCAAACCACTCTCAGCAAATTCTTTAATAAAGGCTGCGGTTTGTTCTGGGGTTTCATCATACTCACCAAATGCATTCGGTAAACCAGCATTAGGATGGGCAGAAACAAAGGTATCTGCAACGTCAGAAATCGTTTTAACGTGAGGGCGCATTGCATCTGCACCCAATGCACAGTTAAAACCAATTGACAGCAAATTACCATGACGTACTGAGTTCCAGAATGCTTCAGCAGTTTGACCTGTCAATGTACGACCTGAGGCATCTGTGATCGTACCTGAAATCATCAATGGAAGTTCATAACCGATTTGCTTAAAGACTTCTTTGACCGCAAAGATTGCCGCTTTACAGTTCAAGGTATCGAAAACTGTTTCGATCAATAGAATGTCAGCACCACCTTCAATTAAGGCGTGTGTTGCTTCGATATAATTTTCTTTTAGTTCATCGAAAGTAATATTACGGAATGCTGGATCATTGACGTTCGGTGAGATCGAACATGTACGTGATGTAGGGCCGAGTACACCTGCCACGAATCGTGGTTTATCTGGGGTAGAGTATTTATCACACGCAGCTCTCGCGAGACGTGCTGCTTCACGGTTGATCTCAGGTACAAGATCTTCCATGTGATAATCTGACATTGAAACACGTGTACCATTGAAGCTGTTGGTTTCAATAATGTCTGCACCAGCATCCAGATAAGCTTCATGGATACCCTGAATAATCTGCGGTTGAGTCAGTACTAAAAGGTCATTATTACCTTTGAGATCAGAAGCCCAATCTGCGAAACGTTCACCACGATAATCTTCTTCTTCTAATTTATGGCGTTGAATCATGGTTCCCATTGCACCATCAATAATCAAGATGCGTTGGGCGAGAAGAGATTTTAGGGTGGCAAGCGTGGACATAAGGAACCCCAGTATATGGCAAATATAAAAAGCTGAGGCATTGTAACAGAAGCGAACAGAAAGCGCGTATTTTCAACAACACAGAGCACTGATTCTTCAGTTCAATTTTGATGTGTCACAAAACCTTCATTAATTTGTAATAATTATGAGGAATAATGCTCCAAAAACCAGCGAATGAACTGAAATATGACAAATTGATGTCATATTTTGTAGCATTTGTTGCAAAATCAGACAAACAGTTTTTAAGACTTTTTGTTTTTATATCATATTGTATTTAAAGGGATATTTAATTTAATAGATTAAAGATTAGAACAAAAAACATCACAAGATGAGCTGAAATGATGAAATATCAGCTTTATATGACATCTCTTTGTCATATAATTGTCATAATTTAATTAAACAATACAGGGGATTTTTTTATCCTCTAACCGTCTACATGAATTCTAATATTCCTCCTGTTTCGGATTCACCGCTTGCCAACTCTTCGGCAAAATCGACGAATGTACATGTACCTACACCGAAATTCTTTATGCCGGTGTTTTTGACGATCATTGTTTCAACACTTATATATATTGGATTTCAGGTGAGTGCTGATTTAGCGCATGTACCACCTTTGAGTTTATATTCAGTTATTCTTTTGTCTACGGCATTATTCATTGCCTTAGGTTTTGAGTTTGTAAATGGTTTTCACGATACAGCGAATGCTGTAGCAACCGTAATTTACACCAATGCCTTACCTGCACCTGTTGCAGTGATGTGGGCTGGCTTCTGTAACTTTCTTGGAGTTATGGTGGCAAGTGGAGCAGTTGCTTACGGAATTATTGCATTACTTCCAGTTGAAATGATCATGAATGTCGGCAGTGGTGCTGGCTTTGCTATGGTTTTTGCACTGTTGATTGCAGCGATTCTGTGGAACTTAGGAACTTGGTTCTTAGGTATTCCTGCATCAAGTTCTCATACTTTGATCGGTTCGATCTTGGGTGTGGGGATCATGAATCACTTGTTAAATGCATCAACTGGTGCAACCAGTGGCATTGATATGGATCAAGTCATCAAAGTCGGGAAGGCATTGTTATTTTCTCCTTTGATCGGTTTTGCATTTGCAGCAATTGTATTCTTACTGGTTAAAACAATCTTTAAGCGCCAATTGGAATTGTTCCAACCTCCTGTTGGTAACAAACCACCACCACCACTTATTCGTGCGATTTTAATCTTTACCTGTACGGGTGTAAGTTTTGCGCACGGTTCAAATGATGGTCAAAAAGGCATGGGCTTAATCATGTTGATTTTGATTGGTTTAGTTCCTTTGGCTTATTCATTGAATAAAAACTTAGATGCTCAACATCTACAATCATTCGAACAGCTTTCGGCTCAAACAGCGACAGTATTGAATGTCAATCAGAATGAATTATCTGATGAAAAAGCTCGCGAAGTTTTGACGAAATTTATTCAAACCAAAGAGCAAACCCCAGAAGTTGTTCCTGCTCTTGCTAGCATGACCTCTCATTTGGGTGATCGTGTAGCGACTTATGGCAACTTAAAGGATATTCCTGAAGCTGCTGTGAGTGAAATTCGTAATGACATGTATTTAAGTACAACGACATTTAAACGTTTAGATAAAGCAGATGCTTTACCTGAAATGAATAAAGACCAAGAAAAATTGGTAAAAGAATATCGTAGTAACTTAGATTCGTTCTTACAATACATTCCAAACTGGGTGAAGGTCGCAGTCGCGCTTGCTCTTGGTTTAGGTACGATGGTGGGTTGGAAACGTATCGTGATCACAGTGGGTGAGCGTATCGGTAAAAACCACATGACTTATGGTCAAGGTATGTCAGCGGAATTAGTTGCGATGAGTACGATTGCAGCTGCTGATGGTTTAGGTATGCCTGTATCAACAACACACGTTTTGAATAGTGCGGTTGCAGGTACGATGGTGGCAAATAAATCAGGTTTGAATTTTGCGACAGTACGTACCATTCTTTCAGCTTGGGTATTTACCTTGCCAGCAACGATCTGTTTGTCAGGTGGCTTGTACTGGGTATTCCTACAGTTTGTGTCTTAAGTATAGTTAGAAGATTTAGAACAGAAATAAAAGCTTTGCTTCGGCAAGGCTTTTTTATTGCTTTAATCTTTTGAGCTGATTGCACTATTAGTATATCTGTTGCTAAGCAAAGGCTTAGTCACCTGAACCAATAGATTGTTTTAAACATTGATTACAGCTCTTTTTTTACGTTGTAACTAGTCATTTTTAGCTTTGCACTAAACTATCCATCTATGAAATTCAAATCAGCAGCATGTGCATCTAAAAATTCAAATAAGTGAAGGCTATTCCCCAAATGTGGAATATGTTTCCTAACAAATATTAATTATTATGAAGATGCCTATATGTTTGGTTATCCTTATTGTAAACAACGTTTTACTTAAATTTCGTTTACACTCCGCCATTCTCAGAAATCGAGAGTGGCTTTTTTTATTTCTCAGATAATTGCACCAATAAAAAAGGAGCTATTGAATAGCTCCTTTTTCAAATGATATTAGCAATTATGCTTGTTGGATTCCTGCAACAACCCAATCTTGTTGCGAGCCAACAGGTTTAACAAAGTGCCAAATTTCAGTAAATGGTTGTGGCAAGCTATTTAAATCTTCACTTACCGTACCTGTGAAACGAACGCTAACCACATATTGTCCATTTTCAGTTGTGCTTTCAGCAACCATCGCATTGAGATTGCTAAACTCAGCCACATCTTGGTCTTGGTTAGCCATGATGTCGCTATACATTGAGTTATAAAGCTCAGGAGTCAAGTAACGACGAATTTCTTCGATATTGCTTGCGCTATTTACAGATTGAATGTGATTGAAGCGTTGGCGTGCAATACGAAGGAAAGCAGCAGGTTCAGTCCCATCAGGTAATTGGTTGCCACTGCTCATTGAGGCACCACCAAACGGAGCCTGAGTCGCAACGCCACCACCAACTGATTGACCAAAAATATTGGTGTTGTCACCAGCCGTTTGACGCATAGTTGGTTGTGGGCTTACAGGACGGCCAAAGTTGTTTTGACCGTTATTATTTGGAGCATATGGATTAGCTGCGGCTAATTTTTTTTTTGCACCGAATTTACGGAATACAAAGAATGCAACTGCAGCAGCTAGGAGTACCCATAACCAACCTGGGATACCACCTTTTTCCTCTTCTTGCGCAGCTTGCTGCTCAGCAGAGGTAGGATTGTTGTCATCTGCCAATGCATTTGCAGCAACTGCACCTACAGCAGCACCTGCTACACCAGCAGCAACCATAGAACCTACGCCTGGACCTGATTTTTGAGTCGTCGTAGTTTTAGTTGTAGGTTGTTGGTACGATTGAGTTGTAGTTGGCTGAGATTGAGTCGTCGTTGTTGAACGAGTCATACCATGACTTTTGCCACCGCCCGCACGTTTAGCTTCTGCAACTGGTGCTGCGACCAATGTTGCCATCAATAAAGCTGCCATCAAGCCACGCTGGTGTACTTGCATCGAAAATTCCTATTTAATTCCAAGATGTAAGTGTATTTATGAAGGTATTCGTTGATAATTTCAACTAAAAAAGTATGTTTTTTTATGTCAGCTCATCACTAAGCTGCATTGCTTCAGTCAATGCTTCATGTAAACGAGCTACAGCAATGATTTGAACACCATCAATACTTTTTTGTGGCGCATTTGCTCTCGGTAAAATCACATATTTAAAACCATGTTTTGCCGCTTCTTTTAACCGTTCCTGACCATTCGGAACAGGGCGTATTTCTCCCGATAAACCAACTTCACCAAAAACAGCCAGTTGTTGTGGTAATGCTTTACCACGCAAACTTGAAGCGCAGGCGAGTAATACCGCTAGATCTGAACCTGTTTCCGTGATCTTTAATCCACCTACGACATTGACATAAACATCTTGTCCCGCAGTTTGAACACCACCATGTCGATGCATTACTGCAAGCAGCATGTTCAGACGATTTTGTTCAAGTCCTAATGCAACACGCCGAGGTTGAGCATGTGCATCATCAACAAGAGCTTGGACTTCGACGAGTAATGGGCGAGTGCCTTCACGGCTAATCATCACAATTGAACCCGGAATGGCTTCATCATAACGACTGAGGAAAATAGCGGAGGGATTGGCGACTTCTCGTAACCCTTTATCGGTCATGCCAAAGACACCTAGCTCATTGACTGCTCCGAAACGGTTTTTCACGGCTCGAATCATACGATATCGAGAATCCGACTGACCTTCGAAATACAGTACGCAATCCACCATATGTTCAAGCACACGTGGTCCAGCTAAAGCACCTTCTTTAGTTACATGCCCCACGATAAATAACGCTGTTCCGCTATTTTTTGCAAAACGTGTGAGTAGGGCGGCTGATTCACGGATTTGTGAGACACCACCCGGTGCAGATTGTAAGGTTTCTGTATATAAGGTCTGAATTGAGTCTAAAATCGCAACGGCTGGTCTTTCTTGAGCTAATACTTCACAGATTCTTTCCACACAGGTTTCAGCCATTACTTTGAGCTGGTCTGTAGGTAAATCTAATCGCTGCGCACGTAAAGCGACTTGTGATAATGATTCTTCACCTGTGACATAAAGAGCGGAACTTTTAGCTGCTGCCATGTGAGTAGCTGTTTGCAATAAGATGGTCGATTTTCCGATACCGGGGTCACCACCGATTAAAACGACTGATCCAGTCACTAAACCGCCACCGAGTACGCGATCAAATTCGCCAATCCCAGTAGCTAGACGAGTTTCATGTGAAACGGAAATTTTATTTAGAGTTGTGATGCTCGCTGCTTGACCTGCATAACCGCCTCCCATCTTTGATTGCGCTCTGTGGGATACGATTGGCTCTATGCGAACTTCTACGAGGCTATTCCATTCTCCACATTCAGAGCATTGTCCTGCCCATTTTGGATGATCGGCGCCACATTGTTCACATCGATAAACAGTTTTAATTTTTGCCATATATAAAATTGAAAATTTGCGATAAATTAGTTAAAAAGTAGAGTAATTACGGAAAAGATCAATATCGTTCATTTTCTTGATAAGGAATTAAGAGTAAACGGTGTTTTCGTAATTGACTGGTTAAAGGGAAGTGCTCAGAAAAATAACACGATATAAGACTTTTACAAGTAAGATATAGTATGTTTTTGAGTCGAAAAATTCTTTAAATTCACTTTTTCCACGGAAGGTCTTTGAGCATTTGCTCATTTGTTGTCATAAGAATTATATTGAATGGCATAAATATTGCTGATGCTCAGACAAATGAAAATGTATCAATTGATATATTTTTTAATTATATAAAAAAGGTTGGTGTATATGAGTGCAGCAGAAATTGTTGATTGGATAAATAGTATTATTTGGAGCAAAGCTCTGATCTATTTATGTTTAGGTGCAGGTCTATTTTTTTCTATTCTGACAAGGTTTGTACAAGTTAGACAAATGAAAGAAATGATGAGACTTCTCATTAAAGGTGGTTCATCAGCACAGGGTATTTCATCGTTCCAAGCACTCGCTGTTTCACTGTCAGGTCGTGTTGGTGTAGGTAATATTGCAGGTGTTGCTGCCGCAATTGGTTTTGGTGGACCAGGTGCGGTCTTCTGGATGTGGCTCGTTGCCTTTTTAGGAGCAAGTACAGCATATGTTGAATCAACCTTGGGTCAAATCTATAAAGTTGAATATCAAGGTCAATATCGTGGTGGTCCTGCATTCTATTTTGACCGTGGTCTAGGTCAACGTTGGTTAGGGATTCTATTTGCAATCGCAGCAATTGTATCTTGCGGATTGTTCTTACCAGGTATTCAAGCAAATGCGGTTGGTAATGCATTCACTCAAATTACTGGCGAAGGTGCGATTGTATTTGGAAACGTCGGTACTTATAAGCTTTTAGCTTTAGTTGTGATTGTGGCATTACTTGCGGTCATTATCTTTGGTGGTATTAAACGAATTGCAAAATTTGCTGAATTCGTGGTGCCATTTATGGCGGCAGGCTATATTTTGATGGCTTTAATTATTGTCTTCATCAATATTGATAAGTTACCTGATGTGATTTCCTTAATTTTTGCTGATGCCTTTTCTCCTATGGCAGGTCTGGGTGCCGCAATTGGTTGGGGGGTGAAACGTGGTGTTTATTCGAATGAAGCAGGTCAGGGTACAGGGCCACACGCCGCTGCAGCAGCTGAGGTACAGCATCCTGCGCAACAAGGTTTTGTTCAAGCGTTTTCGATTTATGTAGATACTTTATTTGTGTGTTCAGCAACTGCGTTTATGATTTTGATCACGGGCATGTATAACGTTCAAGGCACATTAGAAGCTGGTCAATTTATTGTACAAAATGTTGCTGCTACAGCTGAAATTGGTTCGCCAGCATTTACACAAATGGCTGTGAGCACGGTATTTGGTGGTTTTGGACAAATCTTTGTTGCACTAGCTGTATTCTTCTTCGCATTTACAACGATTGTTGCATATTACTATATCGCTGAAACCAACATTACTTATTTAAGTTATATTACTAAAACTCCATCTTTATTATTTATCACCAAATGCTTCATCATTCTTTCTGTATCATATGGCGTAATCAGTGCGACAGGCTATATTTGGGGAATTGGTGATATCGGTGTGGGCTTAATGGCTTGGATTAACATCATTGGTATTATTGTAACTTACTTCATTTGGAAACCAACGATTAAAGCATTAAGAGATTATGAACAGCAGCAAAAAGCAGGTGTTAAAGAGTTTACTTTTGATCCAGTAAAACTTGGTATTCGTAATGCTACGTTCTGGGAAGATCGTATTAAGAATAAACAAAAGTAATATCATAATAAATTAAAGTAAAAATCTAGATAGAAAGGCAGCCTTCAGAGGCTGCTTTTTTATTGCCTAATTTTTAAGCTATTGAAAAATATGGAGTCAAAAAAGTGCATTGAGTTGGTGCATCCTTGTGCGTATGATCAGGCCCATTTGTATTTAACTTGAAATGTTGAGTTGTACAGACAAAAAATTGGTTAGCTAAAACATCATCAAAACAATTTACAGTGCAAGAAGATGCCATTAAATGGTGCGAATTGTCATTTTGATTTGATCATTAGCTAATGAACGAAAGATACTGGAGAGTTTTTGTAAAAATGTCGAATCAAAATTTAGGTGAGGTCAACGAGCAAAGTGGGCTTCACCGTAGTCTATCTAATCGACATCTTCAACTGATTGCAATTGGTGGCGCAATCGGCACAGGATTGTTTATGGGTTCAGGCAAAACGATTAGTTTAGCTGGCCCATCAATTCTATTTATTTATATGTTGATTGGTTTGATGGTGTTCTTTGTCATGCGTGCATTGGGCGAATTATTGCTTTCAAACCTAAACTATAAATCATTTATTGATTTATCAACTGACTTGATTGGTCCGTGGGCAGGTTATTTCGTTGGCTGGACGTATTGGTTATGTTGGGTCACGATTGGTATTGCTGACCTGTCCGCGATCATTTATTACCTCGAATTTTTTAATGGTGGACAGTCATTTACGCCTTTAGGTGGTTTGTTGATTAGTACCGTTGCCATAGCATTCGTATTGGGTCTGAATCTCGTTACCGTGAAGTTATTTGGTGAAATGGAATTCTGGTTTGCAATGGTGAAAATCACAGCGATTATTGTATTAATCCTTGTAGGTTTATGGATGATTTTCACTGGTTTTACCAATACATCGGGAACTGTAGCCAGCGTTTCAAACTTATGGACGCATGGAGGTATGTTCCCTAAAGGCTTCGAAGGGTTCCTTGCAGGATTCCAAATTGCAATTTTTGCATTTGTTGGGGTAGAGCTTGTCGGAACTACGGCTGCTGAAACTCAAGACCCTCAGAGAAACTTACCCAAAGCGATTAACTCGATTCCAATACGTATTATCATTTTCTATGTCTTGGCTCTTTTTGTCGTAATGAGTGTCACGCCTTGGGATCAGATCAATCCTAAAGTCAGCCCATTTGTGAATATTTTCTCTCAGGCTGGTATTGCATCTGCTGCAATTATTATGAATTTGGTGGTGTTATCTTCGGTAATGTCATCTATGAACAGTGGGGTATTCTCAACGAGTCGTATGCTTTTTGGTTTATCAACAGATAAACAAGCGCCTCGACTATTTGCAGGTTTGTCTAAAGCAGCTGTTCCAGCAAATGCATTGATTTTCTCAGCGATCTGTATTTTCATCGGCGCAATGATTCAGTTTGTATATAAGTTACAAAGCGGAACTAACGATGAAGTAACAGCATTTGTTTTGGCAACGACCTTATCTACGATTTTGTTCATTTGCGTTTGGATTATCATTATGTGGAGTTATATGAACTACCGCAAACGATCTCCTGAACTTCATGAACAGTCAATTTTTAAATTGCCAGGTGGTGTGATGACATGCTGGATCGTGATTATTTTCTTCTTATGTACGATTGGCGTTTTAGCATTGGATGAAGATACTCGAAAATCTCTGATTGTCAGTCCAATTTGGTTCATTATTCTGATCATTGGTTATTTCTTCGCAAAGAAAAAATAAGATCAACCGTGATATATGAAAACGTCAGCTTATGTTGGCGTTTTTTTATGTTTGGACTTTAGCCAATTTGAGGTTCACGCTATACTGCTCCGAATTGTAAAAATTAGGTGCTCAGATGCTTAAAGTCATTTGTTCGATCAGTTTATTGTTTAGCAGTATTGTATTAACAGCGTGTGGTCAATCTGGTGCTTTACAGTTACCGTCTGATCCAAACCATGATAAAAGAGCAAAGTATTTGCTTTACAAAAACGATGCATCGCAATCTCAAAGCTCATCTGATCAAAAGGATGATGATACTCAAGTTGAAAACTCAACATCATCATCACAGTAGTCAAAACCATCTCACCTTAAGTTTGTAAATAAGGACATCTTCATGAGTTTCACTCGCATTAATGGCGTATTGCATGCTGAGCAATGTTCACTTGATCAGCTCGCGCAGCAATTCGGCACGCCACTCTATGTTTATTCCAAAGCAACTTTGGAAAAACATTATCTAGATATGGATCGTGCTTTTGATTTTATTGATCATCAAATCTGTTTTGCGGTGAAATCAAACTCAAACTTAGCTGTTCTTAATGTTTTGGCAAAACTAGGTGCTGGTTTTGATATTGTGACTGGTGGAGAGCTTGCGCGCGTTCTTGCGGCTGGTGGTAATCCAGCGAAGATCGTTTTTTCAGGCTTGGGTAAGTCAGAAGCGGACATTGAAAAAGCATTAGATGTTGGCATCGCTTGTTTCAATGTTGAATCTTATGCTGAACTTGATCGTATTCAGAAAGTTGCAGCTAAACTTGGAAAAAAAGCTCCGATTTCATTGCGTGTCAATCCAGATGTCGATGCAAAGACGCATCCTTATATTTCAACAGGCTTGAAAGAAAATAAATTCGGTATCCCAAGCGATACAGTGTATGAAACTTATCAATACGCGGTGTCTTTACCAAACTTAGAAATTGTCGGGATCGACTGTCATATTGGATCACAGTTGACTGAGACCAAGCCATTCGTTGATGCGCTTGATCGTGTGGTTTTAATGATTGAAGAGTTGAAAAAGTTAGGCATCAACCTCAAACATATTGATATTGGTGGTGGTTTAGGTGTGCGCTATAAAGATGAAACACCGCCAACCGTTGCTGAATATGCAAATGCGATGCGCCCTGTATTAGAAAAACTAGGTTTGAAAGTTTATATGGAGCCTGGTCGTAGTATTTCTGCAAATGCAGGTGCATTATTGACAAAGGTTGATTTGTTGAAACCAACGAATCATCGAAATTTTGCAATTATTGACGCAGCAATGAACGATTTGATTCGTCCTGCTTTATATGAAGCATGGATGGATATTCAATCTGTTGCCCCACATTCAGATGTTGAAGTAAAAACATGGGATTTGGTCGGTGCGATCTGTGAAACAGGTGATTTCTTGGGGAAACAGCGTGATTTAGCGCTGCAAGAAAATGATGTCTTAGCGGTATTGGGTGCTGGAGCTTATGGTTTTGTAATGAGCTCAAACTATAATACACGTGGTCGTGCTGCTGAGGTGATGGTCAGTGGTGATCAAGCTTATTTAATACGTGAGCGTGAAACCATCGAATCACTTTGGGAAAAAGAACGTTTATTGCCTGAGGAGTAAATTGGATGTATTTAGAATTTACCAAAATGCATGGTTTGGGCAATGATTTTATGGTTGTTGACCTTGTCACCCAACGCGCTTATTTAGATACAGTCACGATTCAGCGTTTAGCTGATCGTCATTTTGGCGTAGGCTTTGATCAGTTACTTATCGTTGAACCGCCTGATTTTCCAGATGCTGACTTTAAATACCGTATTTTTAATGCAGATGGTTCTGAAGTTGAACAGTGTGGTAATGGTGTGCGTTGTTTTGCTCGATTTGTACATGAGCGCCAACTGACGACTAAAACCAAGATTCGTGTGCAAACAAAAGCAGGTATTGTAGAGCCTGAATTGGGAGCAAATGGTTGGGTACGTGTCAACATGGGTCCTCCGAAGTTTCTTCCAGCTGAGATTCCATTCCTAACGGATGAACACGAAGACACTGAAGGTCTTTACAAACTGGGTCTTGCTGATAATAAAAGCATCAACATTGATGTCGTTAACATGGGAAATCCTCATGCGGTTACGATCGTGCCAGATGTATTAACGGCTGATGTTGCAGGAATTGGTCCTCAAGTTGAATCACATGCTCGTTTTCCAGCAAGAGTAAATGCTGGTTTTATGCAAATTGTTGATGAAAAACATATTCGCTTACGTGTGTTTGAACGTGGTGTAGGTGAGACCTTAGCTTGTGGTACAGGTGCCTGTGCCGCAGCGGTCAGTGGTATGCGCCGTGGTTTACTCGCTAATGAAGTTGAAGTTCAGTTAGCTGGTGGGAAATTGCATATAGCTTGGCGTGAAGGCGATGTGGTATGGATGACAGGTCCAACAACACATGTTTATGATGCGCGTCTGGATTTAAGATATTTCCAAAGCTAAATTGAGTGGAAAATAAACACCTTGCACTTAGTAGGGTGTTTATCTCTAAGAATAATAAGTCTCAAGGATAATAATGAATAACTTGGTTTTTCTTCCAGGCGCTTCAGGTAATACACAATTTTGGTATCCTTTAATTGCACAACTTCCCAAAACTTACACAAAGCAAGTGATTGCCTATCCAAGTTTCCATGGTGTGGCTGCACATCCTGATATAAATAGTTTTGATGATTTGAGTGATTATGTTGTTGAGCAGATTCAACAACCTTCAATCTTAATTGCACAGTCAATGGGTGGAATCTTTGCGATCAAAGCTGCACTAGAAAAAACTTCTTTAATAAAAGGTTTAATCTTGATTGCAACCTCGGGTGGGGTCAATTTAGATCAGTTTCAGGTTCAAGATTGGCGTGAATTTTATCAGAAAGAATACGCAGAATATCCGAACTGGTTTATCACAACCAGCATCAATTACGAGGAATTCATATCCTCGATAGATATCAAAACCTTATTGATTTGGGGTGATCATGATCCAATTAGCCCCGTTGAGGTAGGTAAGTATCTAAATCATTTAATTGAAAAATCTAATTTATATATTGTCGAGGGTGGTGATCATCAGTTGGCAGAAAAATGTGCCAATAAAGTCGCGTTGCAAATTAATAAGTTTTTAGAAACTATTTAGCTTTATGTCGAGGGTGTTCCACAAACACATTATTGGATTGATTATCTTTTACTAAATGCTAGTTTTAAGGCGAACAGTATAAAAATACTGCCAGTAATACGATCCATATACTTAATAAACTTTGGTCGTTTTAAGTAATCAGAAATTGATTGCATCGCAGAAATTAAAATGATAGACCAAATAATCCCAATCACAACATGGATCATGACTAAGCCCATCGTCCAAATCACAGGAGAAGCAGTGTGTGGAATAAATTGAGGAAGAAAGGAGAGGTAAAAGACACCTACTTTAGGATTGAGTAAGTTTCCCAAAAAACCTTTAACAAACCAATTTTGAGTATTCGTCGTATCATTTATATCTGCAAGTTGAGTTCGTGGTTTCAATAGTAAATTTAAACCAAGCCAAGCTAAGTAAGCTGCTCCCATCCATTTCAGCATGTTAAATGCCAAATCAGAAGTCATTAAAAGCGCACCTAATCCACAAGCAACAACTACACCCCAAACAATACAGCCTAGCGTGATACCCAAAGCTGCTTGAAAGGCTTTAGCTTTTCCTTCAATAGTTGCTGTGCGAATAACTAAAGTTGTATCCAATCCAGGTGTAATGGTCAGTAAAGTGATTGCAATCAGGTAAGGGATCAGAAGAGTAAGCATTATATAAAGCCACCGCTCGAAACTTGAAATTTATTGTATTACATCAATTGTTCATCTTCGATGCTTGTATAATCTTTAATGAATAAAAATTTGTTAAACTACGCTATAAATAGCACATGCAAACAAGAGAATATAGCTTGGAAGCTCCTGAAAAACTGCTATCAATGTGGTTAAAAGAACGAATTATTCAAAATCAGTCAGAACATACGATTGAAGCTTATCAACGTGATCTTACTGATTTTTTTAACTTTTGTGACAGCAAGAGTTTAGCTTTATACGATATTGAAGCATCTGACTTACGCGAATATTTGGCAAATCGTGTTGAAAAAGATCAGTTGAGTTCAAGCAGTTTGCAGCGTCATTTGACCTCAATACGCCAGTTTATGAAGTGGGCTGAGCAAGGACAATATTTACAACAAAATCCATCAGAAGATTTTAAGTTAAAAAGACAGCCTAGACCCTTGCCAGGTATGGTCGATATTGAAACTGTACATCAAATTTTAGACCAAGCTCCACCAGATAAACCAATTGAACAGCAGTTGTGGCTGCGTGACAAAGCGATACTGGAATTACTTTATTCCAGTGGACTGCGGCTCGCTGAATTACAAGGTTTGATGATTAAAGATATCGACTTCAATCGTCAATTGTTAAGAATTACAGGTAAAGGCAATAAGACTCGAATCGTTCCGTTTGGTCAGAAAGCGAAAGATAGTCTAATTGAATGGCTGAAAATTTATCGAATCTGGCAAGGTGAATTTAACTTAGATAGTGCTGTTTTTATCTCACAACGTGGTAATCGACTTACCCCTCGACAAATTGAGAATCGGGTAAAGCTACAAGCACAAAGAGCTGGAGTGAATGTTGATTTAC
Source organism: Acinetobacter sp. P1(2025) (assembly GCF_051390655.1). Lineage (NCBI taxonomy): Bacteria > Pseudomonadati > Pseudomonadota > Gammaproteobacteria > Moraxellales > Moraxellaceae > Acinetobacter > Acinetobacter sp. P1(2025). Next base: position 8,634 of record NZ_JBPKBJ010000022.1, on the reverse strand, counting down.
ACCCTCATTTGCTGAGACATTGTTTTGCCAGTCATATGTTATCTGCAAGTGGTGATCTAAGGTCAGTGCAAGAAATGTTAGGACATAGCAATTTGTCTACTACACAAATTTATACACATGTTGATTTTGATCAATTGGCAAGAGTTTATGATCAAACCCATCCACGGGCTCAAAAAGACTAAATTTGGTTATATTATGTTGCAAAGTTGGGTGATTAATAAGCGACTATTAAAATGTGATGAGAGTGAATCATGTCGGTTTTGGGTTCTTACTTTATTGCCAATATTTTTTGAAGCCTAAAAGGGGATTTGATTTGCACGAAATGATCCGTTACAGATCCATCAAATTTAAAAAATAGTCGATATTTAGGTTGTTGAATTATATTAAAATATTAAAAAAATCAAAGCCTAATGAATATCCTATTAAATACACAACAATTCAATTACATCAATAACTACAAATAAGTGAACTGAGCATTTCATCTTTTTTATACCCCGAGCAGAAATTGTGACTTGACCGAAATGCCAAATACATTGCAAGATAGGGCACCTAAAAAGTTTCAAACGAAGAGTTAGAATACTCTTCACTACATTTACTTGCTTAGAACAGCCGAGGATTACATGAAGGCTCTTGTCGCTGTAAAACGTGTGGTTGATGCCAACGTTAAAGTTCGTGTTAAGCCGGACAATAGTGGGGTTGACCTTACTAACGTTAAAATGTCAATCAACCCATTCTGTGAAATCGCAGTGGAAGAAGCGGTTCGCTTAAAAGAAAAAGGAACAGTTTCTGAAATCGTTGTTGTTTCAGTGGGTCCTAAAGATGCTCAAGAACAAATCCGTTCTGCAATGGCTTTAGGTGCTGACCGTGGTATTTTAGTTGAAACTGCTGATGAAATTGGTGCTCTAGAAGTTGCTAAAATCCTCAAAGGCGTTGTTGATGCTGAGAAACCAGAACTTATTCTTCTTGGTAAACAAGCAATTGATGACGACTCTAACCAAGTAGGTCAAATGCTTGGCGCTTTACTTGGTGCTGGTCAAGGTACTTTCGCATCTGAAGTTAAAGTTGACGGCGGTAAAGTTCAAGTTACTCGTGAAATCGACGGTGGTTTACAAACTGTTGAGCTTGCACTTCCTGCAATCATCACAACTGACTTACGTTTGAATGAGCCACGTTATGCTGCTCTTCCAAACATTATGAAAGCTCGTAAGAAGCCACTTGATACTAAATCTCCTGCTGATTATGGCGTTGCAACTGGTACTAAACTTAAAACTGTTAAAGTTGAAGCACCTGCTGAACGTAAAGCTGGCGTACAAGTGAAGTCTGTAGACGAGCTTGTTGAAAAATTGAAAAACGAAGCGAAAGTGATCTAATACAGAAGGATACAATCATGAGTATTTTAGTTATCGCTGATCACAACAACCAGACACTTAACGGTGCAACTTTAAACGTTGTTGCGGCAGCTCAAAAAATCGGTGGTGATATTACTGTATTAGTAGCTGGTTCTGGCGCTCAAGCAGTTGCTGATGCTGCTGCTAAAGTTGCTGGTGTGAGCAAAGTATTACTTGCTGACAATGCTGCTTATGCAAACCAATTGGCTGAAAACGTAGCTGCTTTAGTTGCGGATTTAGCGAAAGGTTACAAATACGTATTAGCTGCTTCTACAACAACTGGTAAGAACATTCTTCCACGTGTTGCTGCACTTCTTGATGTAAGCATGATCACAGATATCATTTCTGTAGAATCTGCAAATACATTTAAACGCCCAATCTACGCTGGTAACGCGATTGCAACTGTTCAATCAGATGAAGCAATTATCGTTGGTACAGTTCGTGGTACAGCGTTTGATGCTGTAGCTGCTGAAGGTGGTTCTGCTGCTGTTGAAGCTGTTGCTGAAGCGAAAGATGCTGGTATTTCTAAGTTTGTAAGCGAAGAAATCGTGAAACTTGATCGTCCAGAATTAACTGCTGCGCGCATTGTTGTTTCTGGTGGTCGTGGTGTAGGTTCTGGTGAGAACTACCATAAAGTACTTGACCCATTAGCTGACAAGCTTGGTGCTGCACAAGGTGCATCACGTGCAGCAGTTGATGCTGGTTTCGTACCTAACGACTTCCAAGTTGGTCAAACTGGTAAAATCGTTGCGCCTGATCTATACATGGCAATCGGTATCTCTGGTGCGATCCAGCACTTAGCTGGTATGAAAGATTCTAAAGTTATTGTTGCTATCAACAAAGACGAAGAAGCACCAATCAACAGCGTTGCTGACTACTGGTTAGTTGGTGATTTGAACACTGTTGTACCAGAATTGGTATCTAAACTTTAATTCACTGAATTAAAGTTTAAAGCGCTCTTGCGCAGGCGGTTAAAGCGATACTTTACTGCTCTGCTCAGGAGCGCTTTTTTATGTTAAAAATTATAATAAAAAATGGATCTAATTAATGAGTTATAGTTTTAAAAAATATTTTTTGATGTTGGCAAATTATAACGCTTGGGCGAATCAAAAATTATTCTTTGTTTTAAAAGACTTAAATGAAGACCAAATCAATCAAAATTGTGGGGCTTATTTCGAGTCATTGTTTCGTACAGCAAATCATATATTGGTCGCTGATATTTTATGGTTCGAGCGTATTCATAGAGTAGTGCAGTCTCAGTATGCTTTAGATGAGATTGTTCATGCAGACTTAGATTCGCTCACTAATGCGAGATTCTTTAAAGATCAAAGCATGATTGCATTCGTGCAGCAGCTTAATGATGAAGCATTTCATGGTACCATTTCTTACACACGACACGGGCAGCGCCATACTGAGCCTCTTATTGAAGTGCTCGCGCATATCTTTAATCATCAGACCCATCACCGTGGTCAGCTGCATAGCATGATTTTTCAAATAACAGGCTTTTCATTAGCATTGGATTTAATATATTTCCAAAGAGAGCAAGCAGATTTATATCGCTAATTACATAAAAATGATCATAAATTTTAATTCGTAATCGACGTGAAGTAATGATTTTAAGATTAAAATTTTATGATGTTTTTGCTCGTATTTTAGCCACCACATTAAAAAAATATTGTTGAAAGTTCACAATCAAAAAATATTTTTTAACTTACTAATTCTAATCAATTTTTTATTGTAAAAAAATGCTATTTTCAATGGGTTTAACTCCCTGTTAGTTGGTTGTTTATGCTATAATTTTTCGCTGTATTTTTTATTTTTAGTTCAATCTTTTTGAGCTAAATTTTTGCAAGATTGAAGACATAAAAACAGGTAGATGTTTCTATCTGTAAACAAGGAGTATGCATGAGCGTATCGGAAATCAGACCGATTGCCATTGAGGACGAACTCAAGCATTCATATTTAGATTATGCAATGAGCGTAATCGTATCTCGTGCATTGCCAGATGTGAGAGACGGTCTCAAACCTGTTCATCGTCGCGTATTATTCGCAATGCACGAATTGGGCAATGATTATAACAAAGCGTATAAAAAATCTGCTCGTGTAGTGGGTGATGTAATCGGTAAATATCACCCTCATGGTGACAGTGCAGTCTATGAAACGATTGTTCGTATGGCTCAAGATTTTAGCTTGCGTTATATGTTGGTCGATGGTCAAGGTAACTTTGGTTCTGTCGATGGCGATAGTGCGGCGGCAATGCGTTATACCGAAGTCCGCATGCAAAAGCTTACCCATGAAATTTTGGCCGACTTAGAAAAAGACACGGTTGATTGGGAAGATAACTACGACGGTTCTGAGCGTATTCCGCAAGTGATGCCAACTCGTATTCCTAATCTTTTGATCAATGGTACAACAGGTATTGCAGTAGGTATGGCGACCAATATGGCGCCGCATAATATGACTGAGGTCGTCAATGCTTGTTTAGCCTATGCCAATAATCCGAATATTTCTATTGAAGGATTGATGGAGCATATTACTGGTCCTGACTTCCCAACTGGCGGTATTATTTACGGTAAATCAGGTATTGTAGATGCTTATCGTACGGGTAAAGGTCGTCTTCATATCCGTGGTAAGTATCATTTCGAAGAAGATCAGAAAACGGGTCGTACGACTATCGTCTTTACTGAAATTCCATATCAGGTCAATAAAGCAAAAACGATTGAGCGTATAGCTGAACTAGTTAAAGAAAAGAAACTTGAAGGAATTTCTGAACTTCGAGATGAGTCAGATAAGGAAGGGATGCGTATTGCAATTGATTTGAAGCGTGGCGAAAACGCGGAAGTCATTGTAAATAATTTATTCTTACACACCCAACTGCAAAACTCTTTCAGCATCAATATGGTCTGCCTAGATAATGGTCAGCCAAAATTGATGAATCTTAAAGATATTATTGCGGCATTTATCCGTCACCGCCAAGAAGTTGTGACACGCCGCACCATGTATGAGCTTCGCAAAGCACGTGAACGTGGGCATATCTTAGAAGGTTTGACTGTTGCATTAGCGAATATTGATGCCATTATTGAAACCATTAAGACTTCTGCCAATCCTAGTGAAGCACGTGAGCGTTTACAGGCTGGTGAATGGGCTGGTGGTGGTGTTGTCGCACTTCTAGAAAAAGCTGGCGCTATTTCAGTTCGTCCAGATGAAATTGAAGGGGAAGATCCCGCACGTCCATTTGGTCTGTCAGGAGATATTTATCGTTTATCACCAACACAGGTGAATGCGATTCTTGAATTACGTTTACATCGTTTGACGGGTCTTGAACAAGATAAGTTGCACGCTGAATATACTGAGATTTTAGGTCAAATTGCTGAATTAACGGCGATTTTAAATGACTTTAATTTATTGATGAACGTAATTCGTGAAGAGCTTGCTTTAATCCTGCAACAGTATGGTGATGCACGTCGTACAGAAATCGTTGAATCTGGTGTTGATTTCTGTCGTGAAGACTTAATCCCTGAAGAACAAGTGGTACTCACTGTTTCTCAAACAGGTTATGCAAAAACGCAACCACTTTCGGATTATCAAGCTCAACGTCGTGGTGGTCGTGGTAAATCTGCAACCTCAATGAAAGATGATGACATTATTCAGCATTTGATTGTTGCATCTAACCACGCGACAGTATTGTGCTTTACAAATGTTGGTAAAGTTTATCGCTTGAGAGTGTTTGAGGTACCTCAAGCCTCTCGTGGTGCTAAAGGACGCCCGATGGTGAACTTGTTACCATTGGAAGCGAATGAAACGATTACCGCGATCTTACCGTTGACTGAGTTCCCTGAAAATCACTATGTGTTTATGGCTACGGCATCAGGTACGGTTAAACGTGTTGAGTTAGAACAGTTTAGTAATGTTCGCTCTAATGGCTTACGTGCTATTGAGTTAAATGAAGAAGATACCTTGATCGGTGTTGCGATTACGGATGGTAATCAGCAGATCATGTTGTTCTCAAATGAAGGTAAAGCGATTCGCTTTGCTGAGACAGATGTTCGTGCAATGGGACGTACTGCGAAAGGTGTACGTGGTATGCGTGTTAGTTTTGCAAGTAACACGATCGACGTAGAAGATGCTGAAGTTGAAAATGATGACAGCGATGATAATGACGATTCTTCCGATTCTAATGTTGTAAGCCGTATTGTTTCACTTGTTGTTGTTCCAGAAACAGGTGAAGTGTTATGTGCTTGTGCAAATGGATATGGTAAGCGTACTCCAGTTGATGACTTCCCGACCAAGAAACGTGGTGGTAAGGGTGTTATTGCGATTAAAACGAGTGAGCGTAATGGTGAATTAATCAGTGCTGTATCGATTGATGAAACCAAAGAGCTGATGTTGATTTCTGATGGTGGTACTTTGGTTCGTACACGTGCAGCAGAAGTGGCAACCACAGGTCGTAACGCACAAGGTGTTCGTCTGATTCGATTGAGTGACGCTGAAACATTAGTTGGTGTTGTATCTATTGAAGCTGTAGAAGAAGACGAAGAGTTAGAGACTATAGAGCAATCAGTAGAAAATACTGAGCTTGATGCTTTAAATTCTGAGGAAGCTTTAGTAGAACCTAAAGATGATACTCCAGAAGCTTAAGTTATAAGTTGTTAAAAAAAGGAAGCTAATTAGCTTCCTTTTTTATTGGCTTTAGCATGACTAAACGATAATAAGAGCAAGCCAACAAGATTCCACCAAGAGTTGCTAGATAAATCAGTTTAGGTATCACGATTGCTGTAGGTACACCCATCTGATTTAATTGCACAAACATTTGAACACCATGTGTAGATGGAAGAATCCAAGCTAAATATTGCATCCATTCAGGCATAGCGGCATGTGGCCAAGCAGTACCTGTTAATAAGAAAAGAGGAACTGAGGTGACAACAATTAAATGTCCTACACGTTCAGGCATATCCACCAAAGATCCAACCAGCATCGCTAGACCGATAATACAACTTACATAAACTGGCGTTGTAAGCAGCATTCCCCAGAAATTTCCACCATGAGGATAGTCATAAAGCCAAAATGTAAAACCGAAGAGATATAAACAACCAAGACAACCTATTGTGAGAATTGCTGTAAAAGTTGCCCAAAACTCGATTGGTTTTGCGATCCAACCTGATTCACGATAGCTCGCAATCAACATAGCGAGACCTAATAACAGCGTCTGATGAATGATTAAACTCGCTACAGCAGGAAAAATATAACTTCCATATCCAGATAATGTATTAAAGAGCGGAATTTGATGAATAGAAAGTTCTGGTTTAAAAGGAGTTGCATCACCGAATTTTTCCAAAAATTCTTGCAAGGTTGCTTCAATAGAACCTGCTAAACCTATGCCAACTTCTTTCGTTTGAATGAAATAAGCTGTACTTAAATATAGACCTATGCCTCCCATTTCACCACGTGTGATGCTATTGGTCAGACTATCGGGTAAAAGTAAAATACCTTCTGCTTGCTGATTTTGAACTAATTTTTTTGCCTCTAAGAAATTATCAGTTACTGTCATGATTTTCACATGAGGACTATTTGAAACTTGGCTAATGATTTTCGAACTTAAAACACTTTGCTCTTCATCTACGATAACAATCGGAATATCTTCCGCTGTTTGTGCTTTATAAGCAGTTGGATAAAAAAAACTATATAAAATGACAGCAGCAATGAGCGTGGTGAAGATTGAGGTATTTGCTGCAATATTTTTAAAGGTTTGCAGATAATAATTTAAAAATGTTTTCATACGCATTGCTCCTGAGTCAATTTTCGAAGTAATCGAATACTCACAAAGAAGAACAATGCTGAGAAAGCAATTAAGATAGAAAGTGGAATAAGTGAAATTATTGGATCGCTGCCAATCACCCATTGTTCAGTTTGTAACTTTGCATAAGGTGTGTAGGGAATCAGCATTGACCAAATTTGAGTAAATACAGGTGCATTATTTAGGGGGAGGGTGATTCCTGAAAAACTAGGAGAAGAACCACCATACAAAGCTAAAAAGCCAAAGGTTTTTGCCAGATCTTGCGTCGCCAATACTACAGAACTACTAATGACGGCATAGGCGAAGTACAAGAAAAATTGAGCGGTAAGGATTAAACAGATGGAACCTGGTATGAAATAACCTCGGATATTCGATAGCCAAAACATCCAACACCAAGTCCAAAAGCAAAAAATGAGTACATAAACTAATAATTTACCGAGTAAAGTGTGGATTGCAGTTCCACCAGTGACCCACTGATTGAATGTATTACGTTTAAATTCCTGACCAACTGCAAAAGCAACACAACAGCATAATAATAAATGTAAAACTGCTGGCACCATAAATGGCTCCAAGAACAGTTCATAACTCATATTAGGATTATATAAAGTGGATATTTTTATGTGAGGTGTAGGTATTTCTATATAGGGGATGGTATTTGACAAATAATCATCTCCCATATATTCAGCAATTCCATTTAAGGTGCTGATCAACATCGCTGATGAGATTGTATTCCCAACGCTAAAGAAAGATTGATTATAAGCAATACTAATTTGTGCATCTTGTGCACTAACTAAGCGCTGCTCAGCACCTTCAGGAATAAATACAAAACCCCAAGCATCTGTTTTATTGATTAATTGTTCTGCTTCATCTTGACTGGTTGTAATCGTTTTAATTTTTATAGTGTGATTCACGCTTAAAGCATGAATAACTTTTCGGCTCATCTCGCTTTGATCTTGATCAATCACAACGATGGGTAAGTGATCAGGTTTACCAGCTGAAAACATGCTGCCAAAAAGTATAATGACCAATAATGGCGCGATGATTGCCATAAATAAATCAGCTTTATAGCGCTTTAAAGAGCGTATTTCACGAAGCATTATGGCAAGCATGTGTTACTTTGCCTCTTCGATATTAAATAAAACGCTCATCCCAACTTTGAGATCAGGAATATTCTTTGTAGGGCTTAGATGGAATTTAAAGCTTCGAATATCATATCCACCAGTTTGTCGTGTGGTTTTTATCGTTGCAAACTCACCTTCGGCATCAATTTTCTTTACTTTAAATGTGACACTTTGATTCAATGCAGGAATGAAGCCTTCTAAGGTTTTTGATTTATAGAGGCTTTGTTGCACAAAGATTTGAAATGCAAAGCGCCCCTAATTGAGCCAAATTTAAGGCGTAACTTGGGTAAGTGGTCGACCTAATTCCGTAAATCTGTTGAGGACTGCTACA
>NZ_JBPKBJ010000021.1:0-49800 GCF_051390655.1 Acinetobacter sp. P1(2025) | reverse complement strand
CCGTTGACGTAAAGCCTGATTGTACTCAGACCAGTTCGTTGTTTTGTATCGGCTTTTTGATTCTGTATTCATCTAACATGTATGGGGATGAAATTTATTTATGCAACAAAGCCCCCACGATCGAGCGCAGAGAAGTTTGTACAAGATTTTGAATCGCCCAAGTATAGTTTTCGATACCATACACGGCTTTTTCAGGTGTGGTCAGATTGATATAAGCAACGGCATTCATCACTAACACTGCATTATCACGTGTGATCACTTCTTGTGATGGAATATCTAAGACAATATCTTTCGTCGTGATTTTATATGCAACTTCATCTACATATGGAATCACAAAATTGAGACCTGGATTCAACGTGGTATGGTATTTACCAAGACGTTGAACAATCCATTTATAACCTTGGGGAACAATTCGAACCCCTTTAAAAATGGTTATACCAACAAAAGCGAAGAGCGCTAAAACAACAATAGTACCGACAGACATTAGAAACCCTCTTTATGTTTATGAAGTGCTATGCGGTTGAACAACTAAATCATTACCCATGATATCAATAACACGAACACGATCTCCGACTTTTACAGGAGCTGTGCTTCGACAGTTCCACTCATCAGAGCCGAGTACAGGCATTGGAAAACGCACCACGATTTGACTGTGATCCAGTCCAGTTTGGATGACCATCCCCACTTGACCAATGGTTGCTTCACGGGATAAGCCCGCTTTGGTCTTATCAATTGAGAGTGGTTTTATAAATTTAAACCAAAGAATCGTACATAAAATCGATAAAATCCCCCAAGTGATCACTTGAGTGGTAAAGCCCATCATTGGGAAAAGCCAAAGTAAAATACACACCATCACTGCTGCTATACCAAACCATAGTGCAGCAAATGCAGGTAATACTAATTCTGAAAGAATTAACAAAATACCTAATACCAACCAGTGCCAAGGCTCAACTACAAATTCCATAGATTTGCTCGTATCGTTAAACGGTAAATAGAGGTGAAAAAATATTCACCTCTAGCACTGTAACAGATGATTATCTTTATGAATATATAAAGATAATGAATGTGTTTTAGAATTTTGGCCGAGGGGCAGGTTTAAATGCTGCAGGGGATTTTTTGAAGTTAGTAATTGCAGCTCGGATCGCTGTGATCTTGGCTTGAGCCGCTTTTTCACCTTCTAAGATAGCTTGGTTACTTGATTTTAGATCGAGTACACCGAGATGACCGACTTTCGGCTGAATCACGACAGTAGCTTGATTAAGTTCTTCGTTAATACTTTGCTGACCCATGATATTAATCGTCTGATCTAGTAATCCCCACATATTCATTGGTTTATCACCTGTAGGACGCGCAGAAATATCAACCGCGATTACGATATCAGCACCCATATCTTTCGCTGTTTTTACAGGAATAGGGCTGACTAAACCACCGTCGACATATTTGGTACCACCGATGACCGTTGGCACAAAGACATTTGGAATACTACATGATGCACGTACAGCTTGACCTGCATTGCCTTTAATAAATTCAGCTTTCTTGCCGTTGTCTAAACGAGTTGCTACAGCAGCAAAACGTATTGGGAATTTCTCAATCGGTTTGTTGGCAACTTGACTGTTGACATAATTCTGAAGTTTTTGCCCCATGATAAAACCTTGGCTATTTAAGGTGAGATCACGGATGTCAGACTCTTGTAGTTTTAATGCAAGACTTTGCATCTGATAAGGCGTTTGCCCACTTGCATAAATGCTACCAACAAAGCTGCCAGCACTGGTGCCGGTCACAATTTTAGCTTTAATGCCATGTGACTCAAGGACTTTGATGACGCCAATATGTGAAAAGCCTTTAGCACCGCCACCGCCTAATGCTAGAGCAATCACGGGCTCACGTGCTTTTAAGGTTGAAGTTGGTGGCGTTTTTTTTGCAACTTGATCACAACCAAATAATGTCAAGCTAACAAGTGCTAAACAGGAGAGTTGAGCAATTTTCATATCAAAAGGAGATAAAATCGACGAAAAGATGGGCACATCTCAGCAGATTTGCCCTCGATTTTCTAGTTTTTTTTCACAAGTTTTTGTAATGGCTCTGCTAACCAATTTGGATTTTTGGGAGAAAAATGTCCTTGGTAAAAACCCATAATTTTTTCAAGATCTTGTTGATAATGACCTGTTGGCGTAAAGGCACCTAAGCAGTAAATCGTTTTGTGGTCATAATCAAAAGAAAACATCACAATCGGAATGCCTGCTGCATGTGCAATATGGTAGAAACCACTTTTCATTTTTTCGGCTTTTTTACGCGTACCTTCAGGTGCCATTCCGACCCAGATTCGATCGCACTTTTGAATTTCCGCAACGACCTGTTCAGTCAAACCATTGGTACTGTCACGATGCACAGGGATTAATCCCGCCCAGTTGAGAAGGGGCTTAAATGGAGGCTTAAATAGTGTATCTTTGCCTAGAACCGTAATCTTGAGCCCCAAACCGCCAATCGCAAGAAAACCGTACCACCCATCAATATTAGACGTATGTGGTGAGATAATAGCGACTGCTTTGGGTAAGTTTGGAATTTCACCAACCACTTTCCAACCTTGACTTAGAAAGAGTTTCTTACACAATGCACGGCTATAACTGGTTCCTCTTTGTGGTACTAGAGGCGGTAATTCAGGAAAATGTTGTGACATAGGTTCAGAAAAATAATGACAACTTTAATCATCTTAAACTCTCACTATCTGCATCGCATTGGCAAAAAATGAGATTTTAATGTGTCGGTTTTGAGAGGATTAGATAGTTGAACTTACAAAGAAATACTTTAGGAACAGCCTTACATGCCTAATCTTCGTCAAATCTATTTATTGCTATTTTCGTTGTATTGGGCACAAGGATTACCTGTCGGTTTTATGACACATGCTTTACCTGTGATTTTAAGATCTCAAGGTGTATCTCTGGCACATATTGGCGGTTTTGGATTATTGATGTTGCCGTGGTCGATCAAAATCTTTTGGGCTGCATATGTTGATCGTTATGCAATCTCGAATTTAGGTCACTATCGCAGTTGGATTATTCCTACTCAATTCGCTAGTGTCATTATTTTGGTGATATTGTCCTTTTTTCCAATTCATGCACTTGATCAACCTCTGTATTTATTAATCTTCTTTACTTTGCTGTTATGTTTAAATCTTACAGGTGCGACACAAGATATTGCGACGGATGCTTTAGCTGTTAATTTACTTAAAAATGATCAATTACACTGGGGTAATACCTTTCAAGTGATTGGTTCTAGGTTAGGGTTTATCATCGGTGGTGGTGTCGTACTTTGGTGCTTGGATTGGTTATATTGGCAAAAAACATTTTTATTGTTGGCGGTTTTAGTATTCCTGAATACCATTCCTATTTTATTTCATAAAGAACCTGAACGAATTAAATCGATAAATTCAAATAACAGCTCAAATCATTCAAAAATTAAGTCGATTAAACGATATCTTCATTATTTTAGCTCGTCTCCACAGTTAAAAGCATGGTTGCTAGTATTAATCACTTTTAAGATTGTTGATGGATTGACAGGGCCTATATTAAAACCACTTGCTGTTGATTTAGGTTTAACTTTTTCTCAAATTGGAGTTTATATTACAATTTTAGGTGCTGTGGCTGCATTGTTAGGTGCAGCAATTGCAGGGGTGTTGTTGAAATATCTGTCTAAGGCTTATGCCTTGATTATATTTTCTATGTTAAAAATTCTAAGTCTATTTTTCTATGTTTATTTGGGTTATGTATTTGAACATCATAAAAAAATTGATTCTTCTATAATATATGTAATCAATGCCTTTGAAGATGCATGTTCCGCGATGTTGTTGGTGGTCATGCTCAGCTTAATTATGAGTTACAGCCGTAAACACTTTGCGGGAACTGACTTTACTTTGCAGGTTTCAGTTATGGCGACAGTCAGTGGTTTATTATATTTACTAAGTGGATTACTTGGTGATTTGCTTGGATATTACTATTATTTATCTGCAATTTTTCTAATATCATTCATTTGTTTGCTACCAATTTTTAATTGGAAGAAATATGTAAATATTAATCAAGGTTGATTGCAAATTTATAAAGCTTGGATATTAAACTGTAATATTTTAAGGTAACAATCTAAGGCTTTTCGATAAATGTATATCTTCATTCAATTGTTTTTTAGCTCTATTTCTTGAGTTTAAAATGTGATGAATAATATTGTAAATCACTGACTAATAAATATTTTTTGGCGTGGATATAATAAAAAAGATAAGGTGTTAGTCTCGGCTAAAAATTAAACTTTAGTCGAAAATGGAATAAATAAATAAGATTTTAATCGTTTTGTCATATAAAGTTAATGTGTAGGATTTGTTACAAATTTAACTAGGATGGCAAAAATGAAAATCAAAATTGTAACAGCAGCAGTATTAGGTTTACTTGCAACCTCTACTTTTGCAGCACCAACAATCTACGGTGAAATCGACGCGAGTGTTGATTATTTACCAGAAAAAAATGCGACAAAATCAAACAAAGATGTTTGGGAAATTAGTTCGAACAGCACCTTTATCGGATTCAAAGGTGATGAGAAATTAACAGAGCGTTTAAGTGCTGTTTATGCTGCTGAATGGGGATTCAGTGCAGATGGTGACAGCAGTGATTGGACTCAACGTAACCGTTTTGTTGGCTTAAAAGACAGCAAGTTGGGTACAGTTAAAATTGGTAAACATGATACACCAGTCAAGCAACTCTCTAGTGTTGTAGATACTTTCAACAACTATGTTGCTAACAAAGCAGATGTAACAGGGATTTTTACTGGCGAAAACCGTATTGATAATGTAGTGATCTATGAGTCACCTGCAGTCAAAGTTCTTGATGGTGCATTTAAATTTAATGCTTTACTGGCAACAGGTGAGGCGACTGGAATTAAGCAAAGCAGTGGAGGTGCCAAAGTTGAAGGTCAGGGCTTAGGTGATGCTTGGTCAGCTTCGGTAACTTATGAAAACCCACTTTTTGTTGCGGGTCTCGGTTATGACAAAGCGATCCCAAGTACGTTCTTAGGTAAAGGTATTTTAAATGCATCTGATCCTGAAATTGCAGGCGGATCAGTGTTTGCTGCGGCAAATACAGTTCGTGCGATTGGCCGATTAAATCCAATTGAAGGTTTAGCGCTTAAAGCACTTTATCAAAGTTCAGAAGTTGAAGAAACTTCTTATGCTGATGCGGGTGATGCAACTAAATGGGCTGCAAAAGCTAAAAATATTGATGATGCACAAGGTTGGTTAGTCGGTGCTGAATATAACATTCCACAGTCTAAAAACTGGACAGTGAAAGCTCAATACAGCCAAAACGATACCAGTTTCAAAGACAACAGTGCAGACTTCAAAGCTAAACAAGTCATCGCAGGTGCGGATTATGCATTTAGTAAGCAAGTAAAAACCTATGGTTATGCTGGCTATTTAACGCTTGAGCAAGCGGATAAAAAAGACAAGCAACCTGTAGGTGGCCTAGGATTAGAATTCAAATTCTAATCTTATCTTTCTCAAAGCACTCAAAAGTTATTTGTTTTGAGTGCTTTTTTATTATTTGAATGAATTATTAAGATTTAAATAATATATGAATATTGAAAATGATTATTGTTAACTCAATTATTGTTTTAAGTTTTTGAAAAAAATAATAATATAGATAAAATTTATTAAAATTGGTTGCTGAAAAATTAATCATTTAAGTCATTTTTAAGTTTCAGCTCCTATCTTAATGTCACCCAAAATTATCATTTCTATCTATTGTGACGATGACTATGCTGCTGAAAAAACTAAGGGCAAAGCCTATTTCGCTACTCACGTTTAACCTATTGCTTTCAATTTGGTTAGGACTTTTCTTAAATTTTGCCTTTTATGAAAAGCTTCAGTTGCTTACACCTTATACAGGTATTAAAGCAGGGCTATTCGTAGCCGCTTCAGCTGTCGTCGTTGTGTCAGCCTATTTCTTTCTTTTTCAACTTTTGAACTGGAAGTGGACAGCCAAGCCTGTTGCAATTGCCATGGTATTTATTGGTGGATTTGCTTCATATGCTGTCAGCACACTAGGGGTGTTAATTACTTCTGATCAGATTCAGAATTTGATGCAAACAGATATCGCTGAAGCAAGAGATACGTGGTCCATACATTTGGTCACTTGGACACTGGGCATGACAGTATTACCAATCATTGCCATATTGATCGTAAAACTGAAATCTGAACCGATCTTGAAACAGTTGTTGAAGAAGGTCATGGCGACGATCGTATCACTAGCGATGGTGGGTGGGTTGTTGTTTGTGTTTTACGTGGATTTTGCGGCAATCTTCCGTGAAAACCGTGATTTAAAAGGAATGATCTCTCCACAAAATATGATTGCTTCTTTTGTGTCTTATTATAAAAAGAAAGCGCCTAAAGAAAATTTACCATTGGTCACTTATGGGACTGATGCAAAACTTGTAAAAGAAAATTCTGCTCGTCCGAAATTGATGGTTTTGGTGGTAGGTGAGACAGCTCGTGCTGAAAACTTTTCTTTAAATGGTTATGCGAAAAATACTAACCCGAAATTATCAAAGCAAGACATTATTAACTTCTCTCAAGTGAGTTCATGTGGTACAGCAACGGCGGTTTCAGTGCCATGTATGTTCTCTGGTATGCCTCGTAAAGATTATGATGAAGGGCTTGCCAGTCATCGAGAAGGTTTACTTGATATCGCACAACGTGCTGGCTATAAAGTCACTTGGATTGATAATAACTCTGGATGCAAGGGCGCTTGTGACCGCGTTGAGCAGTTTAAAATACCTGAACCTATCCAGCAGAAATGGTGTGAAGAAGGTGAATGTTTTGACGATCTTTTAATTGATAGTTTGAAAACATATATCGCAACTATTCCTAAAAATGACACGCAACCTCGATTGATCGTTTTACATCAAATGGGTAGTCATGGACCTGCGTATTACAAACGTGTTCCGCCACAGTTCAAAGTCTTTAAACCAACTTGTGATACCAATGCCATCCAAGGATGTAGTCAAGATGCACTGATTAATAGTTATGACAATACCTTGTTGTACACTGACTATGTGTTAGATTCATTGATTGAAACATTAAAAAATACAACGCAGTATGAGACAGGTTTGTGGTATTTATCAGATCATGGTGAATCAACTGGTGAAAGTGGTATGTATCTACATGGCGCACCATATGCGATTGCACCAAGTCAGCAAACACATGTACCGATGTTGATGTGGTTCTCTGATGCGTGGAAGCAACAAGCCAGTCGTCAAGTCCAGTGTTTAACACAGCAAAAAACTAAAGCATTAAGCCAAGACAATTTATTCCCAACTTTATTGAGCTTGCTGAATGTCAAAACGAAAGTAATTGAGCCACAAAATGACATGCTGTCTGCATGTTCAAATTCCTAAGAATGAGGAAATCATGACTAAAATCTTGATGATCGAAGATGACTTTATGATCGCAGAGTCAACCTTGACTCTATTGCGCTATCATCAGTTTGAAGTGGAGTGGGTCAATAATGGTGTGGATGGTTTAACGATGTTGACCAAACAACCATTTGACTTAGTACTGCTAGATCTAGGATTGCCTCTGATGGATGGCATGCAAATCTTAAGACAGATTCGTCAGCGATCTTCTATACCTGTTTTAATTATCTCTGCGCGTGATCAACTCCAAAATCGAGTGGATGGACTGAATCAAGGTGCTGACGATTATTTGATTAAGCCTTATGAATTCGACGAATTACTCGCACGTATTCATGCTTTGTTACGACGTGGCGGTGCTGAGAATGCACAATATAAACAACAAACTCAATTGCTCAAAAGTGGTGATTTAGTTCTAGATGTGGAACAACATTTAGCGACCTTTAAAGGGCAGCAGATTGAATTATCCAATCGTGAGTGGGCGATTTTGATTCCATTAGTCAGTCATCCCAACAAGATTTTTTCTAAAGCAAATCTAGAAGATAAGTTGTATGATTTTGACAGTGAAGTCACGAGTAATACCATCGAAGTCTATGTCCATCATTTACGAGCTAAGTTGGGTAAAGACTTTATTCGTACTATTCGTGGATTGGGCTATAGATTAGGACAAGCATAAGTATTATGAAGTTATCCAAGCAATATTCCCTCAAGAAAAGATTAATCTGGGGGACATCAGTTTTCAGTTTATTGCTTGGATGTTTATTGATTTTCACTGCTTATAAGATCGCTTTACATGAAGTTGATGAGATCCTCGATACGCAAATGCAATATATGGCTGAACGGTCTACTACTCAGCCTTTAACCACCATCACCAGTAAAATCGAATTGCATCGGACTTATCACGAGGAAGATTTACTGGTCGATATTTGGGCGTACAAAGATCAAAGTCACTTATGGCATCAAACGCATCTATTGATTCCACCAGTGAAGCAAGCTGGTTTTTATACGCAAGAAACACCACAAGGAAAATGGCGTGTTTATGTCATTCCGTTAAAAGATTATCAAATTCAGGTTAGCCAACAAGAGCAGGTACGCAAGAACTTCGCTTGGGAGTTGGCAGGCAGTATGTTTGTGCCATATGTGTTGTTACTGCCTTTCGCAATTATTATCTTAGCATTCATTATTAGTCTCAGTTTAAGACCTTTAGAAGACTTCAAGGCTGAATTGCGCAGTCGAGATTCGGATGGTTTAGCACCGATTGATAGCCAAGATTATCCGCAAGAGTTGATTCCAACCATTGAAGAAATGAATCATTTGTTTGGACGAATCCAACAGGCACAAGCTGAACAAAAGCAATTTATTGCAGATGCTGCACATGAACTCAGAACACCTGTAACGGCATTAAATCTACAAACCAAGATTTTAATGAGTCAATTCCCTGAACACGAAGCCTTAATTAATCTAAGTAAAGGATTGGCGAGGATTCAGCATCTGGTGACGCAATTACTGGCATTGGCTAAACAAGACGTAGGTTTGAATTTGATTGAGCCAAATACGGAGTTTCGCCTGAATGATGTTGCACTCAATTGCGTCGAGCAATTGGTCAACTTAGCCATGCAAAAAGAAATAGATTTGGGTTTTGAGCGTAATGATGTGATTGAAATGAATAGTTTGGAGTCAACGATTCATTCGATTATTTTTAACCTGATCGATAATGCGATTAAGTATACGCCTAATCAAGGCATCATTAATATTTCAGTCTATAGTGACCAAGACAATTTTGCATGTGTGCAAATTGAAGACAGTGGTGTTGGCATCGACCCTGAAAACTACGATAAAGTATTAAAACGTTTCTATCGTGTGCATCACCACTTAGAAGTGGGTAGCGGCTTAGGACTTTCCATCGTTGATAAAGCTATTCAACGTTTAGGCGGTACGCTGCAACTGTCTCGTAGTATTGATTTGGGTGGCTTATCCGTTTTAGTACGCTTACCAAAAATCTTAAATCATCACTGAGTCACTTTGATTTAAGCGTTGCTTTCTGCATGCTCTCGAAGATAACGCAGAAACAACACACATTTTTGGATGCGTTTACCATCATTACCGACGCGATTTACGTTGAGTCTGAGCACCCAGTTTAAGCGTTTTCCAACTTTACAAATGTTTTTATACACTTGTGGTTCAGCGAGTAGAGCTTGGTAAAGGATATAGCTTGCATCCTTCAGCTGTTCAAATTCGAAATGATAGGCCGTTGAGAAAATATATAAAATCCAATCACGGACAAAACAATCGTGCAAGCTGAGCACGGATGCAGGATCAGTTTCGAAATCAATAAAACTAAAATGTCTTTCTTGATGGACTAAAATATTACGTGCAAAAGCTTCGCTTAAATAACCACCTTGCAAATGAACATATTGAACTGCTTGAATCGCTTGGGTAAATAAAGTGGTTTTAGCTGCTAAATCATCTTTGCAGTATGCAAGTGCTTGATCTAATTGTTTAACTTTACTTTGATGTTGAGCGCCAATATCTTCCAGTAAAATCCCTTTGTCAGAATGAGCAAGCACATTAGGTGTTGATACACCGAGTTGTTTGAGCTGTTGAATACGCTGATATTCACATCGAATCGCCGCCGCGCCACCTTGATTCGGGACAGGCATAATGGCACCGAGATTGAAAATCTTGGCAAGCCATTTCAATGGCGTATATAACCATAGACCATGACGTTCAGATGCTTTTTTTAACCATACTTTACCAGTATCGAGCTTATAAGCCTGAATAGATGCTTGTTGGGTTTTTAAGGTATTGTCTAAAAAAGTCTGAAAGTCATCCATTCGCAGCAAACTATAATTAGGTGATTGTATAAGGGTGTTTGATTGCTCACTTTACCACATCAGGCAAAACTTTCGGAGTATCAATTATGTTCGAGTGTATGAGATGGCGTTGGTAGGTTAAAGCATATACAACAAGATTGATTGCAAAGCAGATCCACGCTGTCCATAAATTATGGCTGAGAAAATGAGCACCACGCATCATCTGCGCCCATCCCATCGCAAAACCAAGTAGGATACCTGCAAATAGATAAAACCATCCTCGTTTTTGTTCATCGAGTCGATAGACAAAATAACCTGTTACCAGTGCAAAGCCTGTACTAGCATGTCCACCAGGAAAACAATGTCCTGCTGTAGCAGAAAAATCCCATGTGAAGCCTGTGGTTGTTGCAGTCGTCATTGCCCAAGGACAAGCATGAGCAGCATTTGCTTTGATTAGCCCGATCACACAAGTACATAACATGCTGACCCAAAACATATAGCCATATTTCCAGCGCTTTGCTTTGAGTTTTTCAACTTTGAAAGATGCTATCCATAATAAGAAAAAACTAATGTAGACCAGCGTTAAAACCTTTTTGACATAGGTGTGATTGAGCTTTGCTAGATACCAATCGCCTTTTAGCGCAAAATCACCAAATGTACCCACCCAAGGTTGGATTAAGTACATATCTATGCTGCCCCCTACAGGAAAGACCCACCACAAAATAAAAAAACTGATTAAAAGTAAGAAACTTGTCAGCAGAAAAAATGGCGTTTTAATAATCATAGAATCAAACGTCGAAAAGTAAACAATCTATGATTTATTAAACTGTTTTAATCTTAAACAGCTCTTAAAATTGACATAAAAAAAGCGGCGTTTCCGCCGCATAAAACATTAAAACTTAAAACATTGATTCTTCAGAATTCGCTGAAATCTTATGAATCGAAAGGTCAGCACCACGATACTCATCTTCTTGAGATAAACGGATGCCCATAGTGACTTTTAAAATGCCATATACGACAAAACCACCTACCAATGCGATGGCAACACCTAAGCCAGTTCCGATGATTTGAGAAATAATCGATACTCCACCCAAACCGCCAAGCGCTTGCTGGCCAAAGATACCTGCTGCAATACCCCCAAAAGCACCACAGACACCATGTAATGGCCAAACACCCAAGACATCGTCGACTTTGAGTTTGTTTTGCGTGTAAGTAAATAGATAAACGAACATGCCACCAGCAGCCCCACCGATAACCAATGCACCGATAGGATGCACGATGTCAGAGCCAGCACAGATCGCTACTAAACCAGCCAAAGGACCATTGTGCAAGAAGCCTGGGTCATTTTTACCCATAAAGTTAGCTGCCAAAGTACCGCCAACCATCGCCATCAATGAGTTGATCGCAACTAAGCCAGAGATAGCATCAACACGTTGAGCACTCATTACGTTGAAGCCAAACCAACCTACGATCAAAATCCATGAACCTAAAGCAAGGAATGGAATAGATGAAGGAGGGTGAGCACTTACACGACCGTCATTTTTATAACGACCATTACGCGCACCTAACAAGATTACCGCAGCTAAGGCAATCCAGCCACCCATCGCGTGTACAACAACAGAACCAGCGAAATCATGGAAAGTTGCACCAAAAGAGCTTTCAAGCCATTTTTGGAAACCATAGTTTCCATTCCAAATCATTCCCTCAAAGAACGGGTAGATCAGGGCAACTAAAAGTAAAGTTGCGATCGCTTGTGAGCGCATTTTGGCACGTTCAGCAATTCCCCCAGAGACAATCGCTGGAATGGCAGCAGCAAAGGTTAATAAGAAGAAGCAACGCATCAGGTTATAACCATGATCAGCAGCTAAAACTTCACCTGCATGAAAAAAGTTTTGTCCGTAGGCAATCCAATAACCAACAAAGAAGTAGGCAATTGCGGAAATGGCAAAGTCAGTCAGAATTTTACTGAGTGCATTGACTTGGTTTTTGTGACGAACGGTGCCTAGCTCTAAAAATGCAAAGCCTGCGTGCATTGCCAAAACCAGTACTGCACCGAGCAGTAAGAAAAATAGATCTACGTTTTGCATAGTGGTGCTCAAAAAAAAGTGCTAAATTTTATTTTGGTGCAAGTATTTGATTCGTTTTTTGCACCAAAATAGATTTAGTAAATCTAAAAACTAGAGCAATCTTAAAAATGCTCATTTCTCTGTATTTTGATAAGCAAAAAACGCACCAATTTAGAAATTAAATTGTAATTTTGATGAAAAGTGGTGCATTTTTATTAAAAATAGCACAGAAATTTAAAGGTGTAGACCTAAATAGCAGCATTTCAGCGGATGTTATTTGTTTTTAATTACTTTTAGTGTAGGGCATTCTACTTGCTAATCATCATGCAAAAGACAAGCTGCTACTTTCCAATAGTGATTGTTGCTACAATTTTTATTTTTCAGGTGGATGAATATGTCCTTTGATCTCAAAGTTAGTTTCAAACAAAGGTCTGAACCATCTGCACAGCAGAAAAAGCTGAATCGCCTGATTGATCAAATAGAACAGCAAAAAATCAGCCTTGCTGCATGGCAGAATGCACAAGCTGAGATTCAACAGCACACACGGCAAAAGCTGATGCCTGTGTATAGCGAGCTGCATGAAATCCTGTTTCAGCAGTTAGATCAGCTTTGGATGCTGTTACAACAGCATGAGTTTTCCAAAGCGGATATGCAGCAACTCGATGAGAAAATCGCACAACTTGCCCGTATGTTGAAACGTTCACAAATGTTGAATGAAGTACAGCTCTCACTTGTGAAGCAGATCGATACTTTTTATCAGCAACATGCCCAGCAATCCGTTAAAAAGAATAAAAAAGTACAGTCAGCCAAGTTTGAACTTCATGAAAGCTCTAACCAAAGTTCAGAATTTGAACAAGATGACTTTGAGCAGTATGCTGCCGAGCAACAACAGGCACGAGAACAAGCTAAGCAACTGAGGCAGCAACAGAAACGTGAACAAGCTGAGCAGATGGCAACGCAGTCGCTGAAAACGGTTTATTTAAAAATTGCTGCCATGATTCACCCCGACCGTGAGCAAGATGAAACCAAGAAAGAAGAAAAAACTGAGTTGTTCCAACAGGCGAGTCAGGCTTATGAACAGCAGGATTTGTTTTATTTGCTCAAACTCCAGTTACAGCTTGAACAGAATAAAGGTATTGGGACTAAAGAGCTTAGTACCGAGCAAGTGAAGTTTTATAAACTGGCGTTGGATGCACAAAGTCAGCAGCTTGAAAGTCAAATCGAAGAAATTTTAGATTCTTTTCAGTTGGCAAAGAAAGTCAAAGCCGAGCATCTTCATATTAATGATGTTTATAAAGCGATAGATGCGGATTGTGCTGAGTTAAAGCAGCAGTTGAAGTGGGAAAAGGAACGATTAAAGCATATGAAAAAAGTGAGTGGGGTGGAGATGTTGTTAGTGCATGGGGTTTTGTAAGTCTTTAAAAGAACCTCTCCCTAACCCTCTCCTGAAAGGAGAGGGAACATCCACTAAAATATTTGCTTTCATGAAATTGGATGCTACTCCCTCTCCCTCAGGGAGAGGGCTGGGGTGAGGGTAATTAGAATGGAAAATAAAAAATGAAACTAGACCCACAATTATTAGAATTCGCAAAAACCATGCGTAGTAATGCGACAGATGCCGAAAATCTGATGTGGCAATTGCTTCGCGCTAAACGATTTATGAATCTGAAATTCCGCCGTCAGCATGTGATTGCACCATATATTGTAGATTTTTACTGTCATGAATTAGGTTTGGTCATTGAGTTAGATGGTAGTCAGCACGGTACTGATGAGGGAAAAGAATATGATGCTGAAAGAACCAAGTTTTTAGAGGCTTTGGATTTAAAAGTGGTGCGGTATTGGAATCATGATGCATTAGGTTGTACGGATGTGGTTTTGGAGGATTTATGGCGGAGATGTGCTGAATTGAAAAATACCTCACCCTAACCCTCTCCTAAGAGGAGAGGGAACTCAATTGCGAAATTCACTCAGGCATTAAATCAAATGACACTCTCTCTTCTGGGGATGAGGGCTTGAATTATAAAAAATTATTTTAGTTATTTAGATAACCTTTAGGTGACAAGTAAATGTATTATCATAAAAATTTATGTTATGTAGATAAAAATGGAAAATCTTTTCTTAGAATTGAAAGACCTTAGTCCTCAAGAAATTTTAGAACTTTTGAATAAAAGAAAATTAAACGGTAGTTCAAAAAAAGGCGAAATTTGGGAAATCACAAATGAGATCAAACCAATTGATTTATTTTGCTATTTATCAGCAAAATATGGTGATCCCAATGGAATTTTAAC
The DNA here is from genome assembly GCF_051390655.1 of Acinetobacter sp. P1(2025). NCBI lineage: Bacteria > Pseudomonadati > Pseudomonadota > Gammaproteobacteria > Moraxellales > Moraxellaceae > Acinetobacter > Acinetobacter sp. P1(2025). The sequence continues at coordinate 35,187 of NZ_JBPKBJ010000021.1, read as the reverse complement.
AATATTAAAAAATGATGATTCAGATAATTTAATTCATTGGGATTGGATGTTAGATTCCCCTAAAGGACTAGTTCATATTCAAGGACATAATTTCAGAACAGAAATACATGTCAGTGGTGAAGTTATCGAGTCAGGACTAAATAAGTTCGACTTCATTAGCCAAATCAAAGCAGATTTTAAAAATTATGGACAAGGCATATCCATAACTAAAAAGTCATTGGAAAAATGGACTGAATTTATTAATCCATATTATCGTATTAAGTCTACGATTGAACAAAGTTTTATAAAGTTAAATGAGCTGAATTTAGACTTAGAGCAAGATCGTATAGATTTAAAGATCACTCAAAATCAATTGGAGTTTGAGGAAGTTAAAGAAAGATGGACACAAACACTTCAAAAATATGATTTTGCAGTTGGGCAAGTTTTTGGTTTAAGAGCTATGTTGCCTGTTATGGCAGAATCTTTTGTAAATTTCTTATTATTTATATTAGTTAAGTCTGAAATTAAATCAAATGACAGACTCTATCAAACTACTCTTAGACAGCCTATAGATATTAGAGTTCAATCATTACATTTAAATTGTAATGGATTTTCATCTAATGTTGATTATACAACAGAGGAGTGTAAAAAGTTTCATACTCTGATGAATGAAAGAAATGATCTGCTTCATGGTAACGTAAATATCAATAAGCAGGCATTTGGAAATGTATATTTTGATAAAAAAATGCCTATTTTTGATCAATATGAAGATTTTTGGGAAAAAAGTATAGGCGTATCAATTCGAACAATGAATATTACGTCTATTTATGATGAATATGAAGTTGTGAAAAATTTTATAAATTATATTTTGAGCAAATTAGATATAAAAATTAGACCACAAATAGAACATCTTCTAGATACTGCTAGATTAGGATTCAATGAAAAAACTAAACGTGTTGGAATACTATTTCCTCCTTATTTAGTAGATATGAGAGTTCCGTTAGCTAAAAAGAAAAAGAGCTGAATAATCAGCTCTTTTTATGTGATGGCTTAAAGCGCTGCAATTTGCTCCATACTTGCTTTAATTTTGCTTAACTGATCAGCAAACTCAGCCAATTTAACCTTTTCACCTTCAACTACAGCTGCTGGTGCTTTAGCGACAAAACCTTCGTTGGCAAGTTTAGTTGCGATTTGGTCATGCTGCTTTTGAACCTTATCCAAGTCCTTCTGCAAACGACCCAATTCAGCTTTAGGATCAATCAAGCCTTTCATTGGTACAAATACAGATGCATGGCTTACAACGCTAGAGCATGAAAGAGGTGGCTCTTGCTCATTGGTCAAGAACTCAATGCTTTCAACTTTTGCGAGTGCTTTGAACAACGCTTCGATACGGATGATTTGCTCACGTTCTGCATCAGAAATATTCTTAAGCAATACGGGTAATAAACGTGCATTACCTAAGCCCATTTCACCACGAATATTACGCACCGCACCGATCAAACCTTGTAACCACTGCATATCTGCTTCCGCTTGATCATTGATCTTCGCTTGTTCAGGAACAGGGTATTGCGCAGTCATAATCGTCGCACCACCTTTGCCTAACATCGGCGCAAGGGTTTGCCAGATTTCTTCTGTCAAATACGGCATTAACGGATGAGCCAAACGTAAAGATGCTTCCATTACCGCAAGAAGTACACGGCGAACTTCAGCTTTACGCTCTTCAGATACATTCGCATCATTCAGAACAGGCTTGGTTAACTCCACGTACCAGTCGCAGTATTCATTCCAAATAAAGTCATAGATCGCTTGTGCTGCAAGGTCTAAACGATATGTTGCAAATGCTTGATGTACCGCAGCTTCAGCTTTTTGCAAACGGCTGATGATCCATTGTTCTGGAAGTTCCCAAAGATCAGGACGTGCTTCTTGACCAACAGTTTGACCTTCAACATTCATCAGAACGAAACGAGTAGCGTTCCAGATTTTGTTACAGAAGTTACGGTAGCCTTCAACACGTTTTAAGTCGAACTTGATGTCACGTCCCGTGTTTGCAAGCGCACAGAAGGTGAAACGTACTGCGTCCGTACCATAAGCATTGATGCCTTCTGGGAATTCTTTGCGCGTTGATTTCTCAATCTTCGCAGCATCTTTTGGATTCATTAAGCCAGTGGTACGTTTCGAAACAAGGCTTTCTAAATCAATACCGTCGATCAAATCTAATGGGTCAAGGACGTTACCCTTAGACTTCGACATTTTCTGACCTTCACCATCACGTACTAAGCCGTGAACGTAAACCGTCTTGAATGGAACTTGTGATGAACCATCTTCATTCTTCATGAAGTGCATGGTCATCATGATCATACGTGCAACCCAGAAGAAGATAATGTCAAAACCAGTCACCAACACATCTGTTGGATGGAAGGTTTTAAGGAAATCATTTGCTGCATCTTTTTGTGCGTCGCCAGTCCAACCTAAAGTTGAGAATGTCCACAGTGCAGATGAGAACCATGTGTCCAAAACGTCTTCGTCTTGTTTCAGTTCTACGTTAGCAGCGATGTTGTTTTTGCTACGAACTTCTTCTTCGTTGCGACCCACGTAAATGTTGCCTTCTGCATCATACCAAGCAGGGATACGGTGACCCCACCAGAGTTGACGAGAGATACACCAATCTTGAATATCACGCATCCAAGACATATACATGTTGGTGTATTGCTCAGGAACAAATTTGATACGACCATCTTGAACCGCTTCAATTGCAGGCTCAGCAAGTGGTGCAATTTTCACATACCATTGGTCTGTCAATAATGGCTCAACGATCACACCTGAACGGTCACCGCGTGGTGCTTTTAAGTCATACGGTTGGATTTGATCTAACCAGCCTTCAGCTTCTGCTTGTTCAACCAATTTCTTACGTGCTGCAAAACGCTCTAAACCGATATAGTCAGCAGGTGCAGGAAGCAGTTGTGAAATTTGCTCGCCTGCTTTAGCGATGTATTCAAACTCTGCCAAAACTTCTGCATTTTTGTTGAAGATATTGATAATCGCTAGACCACAACGTTTACCTACTTCATAGTCATTGAAGTCATGCGCAGGCGTGATTTTTACACAGCCTGTACCGAAGTCTTTTTCAACGTATTCATCTGCAACAACTGGAACTAAACGACCTGTGATCGGTAGAACAATGTTTTTACCGATAAGGTGTGCATAGCGTTCATCTTCAGGATGTACCGCTACGGCTGTATCACCCAATAATGTTTCAGGACGTGTCGTTGCAACCACAAGGTAGTCATTGCCATCTTTGGTTTTAAGCGATTTGTCTTGAAAGAAATATTTAAAGTGCCACAACGAGCCTTTTTCTTCTTTGCTTTCAACTTCAAGATCAGACAGGGCAGTTTGTAGTTTTGGATCCCAATTCACCAAACGTTTACCACGATAGATCAAACCATCTTCGTGAAGTTTAACAAACACTTCTTTCACAGCATTGGATAAACCTTCATCCATCGTGAAGCGTTCACGTGACCAATCGACTGATGAGCCTAAACGACGGATTTGACGTGTAATTGTTCCGCCTGATTGTTCTTTCCATTCCCAAACTTTGTCGATGAACTTTTCACGACCTAAGTCATGGCGGTTAATCCCTTGTAGACCAAGTTGACGCTCCACAACCATCTGCGTTGCAATTCCCGCATGGTCGGTTCCAGGTTGCCATAAGGTATTTTTACCCATCATACGGTTATAACGAGTCAGTGCATCCATGATGGCATTGTTAAAGCCATGACCCATGTGCAAGCTACCCGTAACGTTTGGTGGTGGAATCATGATACAGAATGATTCACCTTGACCTGATGGTTTGAAATAACCGTTTTGTTCCCAGATTTGATACCACTTCTTTTCGATCTCGGTTGGATCGTAAGTTGTTGCGATATTTTGAGCAGATTGAGCGTCAGTCATAGTACAGAAGATCAAAATAGAATAAAAAATTGCATCTATTGTAGCAAAAAATCCTCGCTTCTGTAGGCATTTCGGTCATGCGGATCTGTTTCAAAACTAAGCAGATGCATTCTTATTTAGATCGATCCATCCAAGTGATCAACTTGTTATGTGTCATCATGGATTAGACTTACTTTTTCAGCTTAAAAATAAATTGTATGTCTCCGAATGAGAGTAGATATGATGCAGTACGTGCTTAATTCAGAAAGCCGACGAAATGCGTTGGTTTTTTTAGACAAAAACGTTAAATTTATGTGTACTGGATCACATAAATAAAAAATGTAGATGCATAAAACAACAATATAAAAATGCGAACATAATAGGGATAACGGGTATGAGCTATTCAATTTTGTTGAAAATTGACCAAGGTACACATGGACGATTCGAAGCTATTCGTCAGCAGTTAAATCTAGGGATCAAAGAAAGTCAGTCACGTGTATTGGGTGAGGTTCTTTCAGAAATTGCATGTGATATCGTCGAGCAAGTTTTTTCTGTGTTATTGATTCAAAATCGTCAACCAACATTGCTTTCACAAAAATACACTGCTGAATCTGAGAAGGTGATTCAGCAAATTATTGCTGCTGTGCGTAAATATATGCCGTGGTCAATCGCATTATTTAGCAATGAACGTTTATGTCCTTTTGTGAATTATTTTTCGGATATGATCAAATATCACGATGAACAGGTCTATGTATCCTATCCAATTGATCGTGGGTTGGTTCAACAGGTACATTCGTTAGCCAATCGACTTCATAATAATGAAATTCATGACATGGTTGATGTTTTTCAGACCTTGATTCAAATCGTGGATTCAGGGGTGACGAATCTTGTTCGAGAGCCAAAGAAATGTTTGAATTTCAACATGATGATTGATAAAACTTTAAATGGTGTTATCAATATGACCGCACATTTGAGTTATAAGCGATTGGAAAAAATGAGTGATCAAGTCGATAGCAGTGCAGCATCAGATTGTGTGAATCACTTTTTGGCATTTATGCATGTCGATAGCGAACAGAATATGCTAAATTCAGCGAGTACAAAGCCAAAAATGATATAAAAACAGATTGATGGATAAAAAAGAGGCTTCTAAATAGCCTCTTTTTTTATTAAGAAGTCTAAGAATTAGGGTTATTAGAATGAATACCGCTGTTTATCTTAATATTCACACAGATACTTATGCTCGATTTGCTCATATTCGAGATCAACTCTTGCAGGGAAGCAAGGAAAGTCAGGCAAATGCTTTGGGGAATGTGTTGTCTGAAATGGCCTGTGAGGTGATCGAACAGGTATTTATGGTGTTGTTGCAGGAAAATCAACATTATTCACAAACAGGTGAATCTGAAAAAGTAATTCAGCAAATCTTGGAAGCAATACGTAAATACATGCCATGGTCAGTTTCTTTCTTTGGTAATGATCGCTTAGTTCCTTTGGTTGAATATCTGTCGAAAACTTTTCAGCTTGAAGATCAATGGATCTATATGACTTATCCAATTAGTCAACAGCTCGAAAACCAAATCAAAGCATCTAGTCAGAAGTTAGCACAAGGGGATCAGGCTGAAATTTCCAATGCCTTGAAATTATTAACTGATGTAATTGATGTTGGTGTAACACACTTAATTCGTGAGCCGAAAAAGTGTTTGAAATTTAATTTTGTGGTCGATAAAACTTTAAATGGTGTGATCAATATGACCACGCATTTGGGATATAAGCGTCTTGAGAAACTTGGGACTCAACTTGATCAGGATGTAGCGTCTAAATATGTTGATTATTTTCTGAATTTCATGCGACACCAAGCATAGAGGAAACCGATATGGCGAAGTTAAAAAGTCTTGCGGATAAAGTAGTTTGGATTACAGGTGCTTCATCAGGTCTAGGTAAAGCTTTAGCACGAGAGTGCGCACTTCAAGGTGCTCAAGTGGTACTGACCTCACGTCGCTATGATGAATTGGAGTCTGTTCGTGTTGGCTTACTCAAGCCTGAACAACATCTTTCGATTGCAGCAGACATTACGGATGAATCACAAGTACGTCATGCCTATGAACAAGTTCTCGCGTGTAAAGGACGTATTGATTGGTTGATCAATAATGCAGGTTTAAGTCAACGTGCATTGATTCAAGATACGACTATGCAAACTGAACGTGCGATCATGGAAGTAGATTATTTTTCACAAGTATTTTTTACCAAAACTGTGTTACCAACCCTGTTAAAGCAAAAATCTGGACGGGTTGTTTTTGTATCGAGCGTTGCGGGTCTATTAGGTACCCAATATCGAGCAAGTTATTCTGCGGCGAAAGCAGCGATTCACATGTGGGCTAATAGTTTACGTGCTGAGGTTGCGAAAGAAGGTGTGGAAGTTTCTGTTGTCTTCCCTGGTTTTGTGAAAACCAATGTTTCGTTTAATGCTTTAAATGGTGAAGGTAAACCACAAGGACATCAGGATGAAGCGATTGAAAATGGACTTGAAGCCGATGTATTTGCTGAAAGGGTGGTGAGTTCATTAATGGCAGGTGATGAATATATTGTTGTTGGCGGGAAAAAAGAACAACTCGGAGTATTGGTCTCTCGCTTATCACCAAGCTTGTTATATAAAATGATTCGTAAAACACGAGTTAAATGATAGTGCAAACACCTAAGAAAGCCGTTTTTAATTGGAGTGGCGGAAAAGATTCTGCCCTCGCACTTTATACTGTCTTACAGCAAAAACAATTCGAAGTGGTTGCTTTGTTGACCACAGTCAATGAAGAAACGGAATTGTCATCTATGCATGCGATTCCATTTTCATTATTGATGAAACAAGCTGAAAGTATAGGTATTCCACTTTACCCTGTATTTTTACCCAAGAACCTACCTGTTTATGAGCAGCGCATGTTAGATGCTGCTCAGCATTTCAAGGCGCAGGGGGTAGAACACTTTATTTTTGGTGATATTTATCTCAGTGACGTGCGCAAATATCGAGAAGACCGTTTACATCCTTTAGGAATTGAAGTGGTCGAGCCAATCTGGAATCTTGATTCAACTGAAGTGATGCAAAACTTTTTGGATTCAGGCATTAGAACTAAAATCATCGTCACAGATGCCAGTAAATTGGATCGTTCTTTTATTGGTCAAGATATAGATGCAGCATTGATAGAACGGATGCCTGAGGATGTCGATATCTGCGGAGAAAATGGCGAATACCATACTTTTGCTTATGCTGGAAAATTGTTCAAACAACCCGTTGAATTTGAGATTGTAGAAACTCGTCAAATGTCTTATGACTTTAAATTAGAGAATGGGGAAGAAAAAACCTATCACTATTGGCAAGCGATTTTTGCAGAGTAACTGAGTTGTCCTGATGCAGCATGTGCAACAGGACATAAGTCTTCAAGATGGCTGATAGATCGCTGTTCCATATGCAAACACTTCAACCATCCCACCTTGCATACCGAGTTCAGTCGTGCTGAGACGAACCCCCATGATATGGCTAGCACCGATTGCATGTGCTTCTTGTTTGAGTCGAATGATTGCTTCACGGCGTGCTCGTTCAACAATACTTTCATAACTGGTCAGACGACCACCTAGAAAATTTCTAATCGTCGCAAGCACATATTTAAAGTAGTCATGTGAAATGACGACATTGCTACTTACCAGTTGTCCATTTGATTGAGTTTCGACGAATCGATTGCTATCAATGCGAATATGAGCAAATTGTTTTTCTTTTTCATCTAATTCACGCAGATGTTTTTGTTCGATATGACGACCAAATCCCCAACCTACAGTGAACAGAATTAAGAAAAGAACGATTTGTAAAATTAAACCATCCATATATTTGCCTATGCACTAAATGGGTCTGGAAGTGTGGGTGCTTTAGGATGAACAATAACCGCAGTGCCGTAAACAAAAAGTTCTGATGCACCTTGTGCGATATTTGATGTCGAGAAACGAATACCGACGATAGCATTTGCACCCAAAGCACGTGCTTTATCGATCATACGTTGTGTCGCTTCTTGGCGAGATTCTTCAAGCAACTCTGTATAGCCAGTTAGTTCACCGCCGACAATATTTTTTAATCCTGCCATAAGATCTCGACCAACATGTTTACTGCGTACCGTACTGCCGTAAACGACATCTAGCTGACGTAAAATCTCGTGACCAGGAACTGATTCTAAACTGCTTAATAACATAGCGTTTTTCTAAGTCTTTAATATTTCAGTATTGAAGATAAGAAATATTCTGCATGCATGCAATAAAAAAGCTCACCGAAGTGAGCTTTTTTATGACAAAGTTTTTTATTATTGAGCGCTATTTTTTTCAGCGCTAGATGGTTGGCGTGCAATCGTCTCAGTTGAAGACGCTTTGAGTCCTCCACCTAAGGTTTTATAAAGCTCAACCTGATTATTTAAATCAGCTTGTTGCAATAATAATAAGCCTTGTTCTGCTGAATATGCTGAACGCTGAGCATCTAACACCGTTAAGTAGCTATCAATACCAGCACGGAAACGAGCATTAGATAGTTTATAAGTGGTGTTGGTGGCATCAACTAAGCGGCGTTGAGCACTCAAACGATCACCAATATTGGCACGAGTTGCTAAAGCATCATTCACTTCACGGAATGCAGATTGGACTGACTTTTCATAATTTGAAAGAGCAATCTTCTGATCTGTTTCAGAAATTTTGACATTCGCACGACGTGTACCCCAATCAAAGATTGGCATATCGATGCTCGGACCAATTGACCAAAGTGCGTTACCAGATTTAAACAAATCACTTAAATCCGTTGATGCATAACCTGCTGAACCCGTCAAACTAATCGTTGGGAATAGTCGTGCTTTCGCAGCACCTATATTTGCACCCGCAGCACTCAGTTGATACTCAGCCACTTTGACGTCAGGACGATTATTCAACAAGTCACTTGGTAAGCCTGCTGTCAACACATTCTTTTGTGTGATACGAGCAACTTGTTGTTTTGGTAACAGGTTCTCAGGAACTGGTTGACCGACCAATAAATTCAACAAGTTTTGAGCTTGTGCAATCTGGGTTTTGTAGTTAGCTACATCGTTACGTGCAGTTTCAACTGAAATCTGAGCTTGACGCACAGGAATTTCACTATCAATTCCGACATCGAAACGCTTTTTGTTCAAGTTAAATGACTCTTGCTGTGCTTTGAGCGTTTGCTCTGCAAGTTTGAGTTGTGCACTGGCGAATGAATAATTCAACCATGCTTGTGTCACTTGTCCAATTAAGCTGATCTGAGTCGCATCACGTGAACTTTGTGTCGCAAGATAACTATCTAAAGCAGCGTCTTTCAAGCTACGAACTCGACCCCAGAAATCTAACTCGTAAGCCGTTAAACCTAAGCCAACTTGGTAAGTCGAGTAGGGGTTGTTTGGATCACGAGATGGCGTGACTTGGCGAACCGCACTACCACTTGCCCCAATCGTTGGTAATTGGTTGTTTTCTGAAATTTGGTACTGCTGTTGCGCTTTTTGAATATTCAACGCCGCTGTACGCAAGTCACGGTTATTGGCAAGTGACATATCAATCACTTGTAATAAACGAGGGTCCGCAAAGAAGTCTTTGTAGCCTTGTTCTGCGATAGAAGTTCCAGAAGCATTACTATATGACGCAAAGCTTTCAGGAATCGCTGTGTTCACAACAGGCTCTGGCCCACGCATGCTTTGGCAGGCAGCCAAAGACAGCGCGAGTGCAGAGATTGCAATGCCACGACTGGAAATAGACCAAACAGTTTGCATCACGATCAATGCTCCTGAGTATTTAAAGTTTTAGGTTTGTACTTAATGATACTACGAATCCACACGAAGAATACAGGGATGAAGAAGATACCTAAAAGTGTTGAAGAAATTACGCCACCCAGTACACCATAACCAACAGAATGTTGACTACCTGCACCCGCACCACTTGCAAGGGCTAATGGTAAAACACCAAATCCGAATGCAAGTGTAGTCATGATAATCGGACGTAAACGCATTTTTGCAGCATGTAATGTTGCTTCAAATAACTCTTCGCCTTTTTCTTGCAGCTCTTTTGCAAACTCTACGATCAAGATCGCATTTTTTGCAGAAAGACCAATCACGGCTACGATTGCGACTTGGAAATAAATGTTAAAGGATAAGTTTGGATCACCTTTAATCACCATTCCTAACCATGTCATCGTGAAAGCACCAATAATACCTAGTGGTACAACCAACAATACCGAAATTGGAATCGCCCAGCTTTCATACAATGCTGAAAGACACAGGAAAACGATTAATAATGAAAGAATGAGTAATGGAACTGTTTGGTTACCAGAATCACGCTCTTCCAAAGATAAGCCTGTCCATTCATAGTCGAAACCTTGTAAGCCCATCGATGGTAACTTACCAATGATTTCTTCCATTGCTAACATCGCGTCACCTGAGCTGACACCTGGTGCAGGAGAACCCTGAATGTTCACAGAAGATACGCCGTTGTAACGTTCTAAACGTGGTGAACCATACGTCCATTCACCTTTAGCAAAAGCTGAGAATGGAACCATTTCACCTTTGTTATTACGTACATACCATTTGTTTAGGTCTTCAGGCATCATGCGGGTATCTGCTTCACCTTGAACATAAACTTTTTTCACACGACCACGATCAACGAAGTCATTGATATAAGAACCACCCCAAGCCATGCTCATGGTGCTGTTAATATCACTAATACTCACACCCATTGCACCAGCTTGCGCTTGGTCAACTGTGATTTTGTACTGAGGAGTATCCTCTTGACCATTCGGACGTACACCTGCAAGACGTTTGTCCTGTGATGCCATACCTAAAATAGCGTTACGAGCAGCGATCAGTTTTTCATGACCTTGACCACTTACATCTTTCAACTGAATATCAAAACCAGATGATACGCCCAATTCAGGCATTGCAGGAAGCTGTAATGGCATGATGTAAGATGCATCTTTTACGATCATGTTCAATGCCATACCACGTTGAATGATGGCACCAATTTGTGATTCAGGTGTTGTACGCTCGCTCCAGTCTTTCAATTTGATAAAAGCAAGACCAGCATTTTGACCAACCCCTGTAAATGAGAATCCAGACACAGTAAAGATCGACTCTACATGCTCTTTTTCCTTATTTAAGAAGTAATCAGTCATAGTGGTGATGACTTTATCTGTTCTTTCAAGACTTGCACTCGGTGGTAATTGAACAAGTGTCATAACTACACCTTGGTCTTCTTCAGGTAAGAAAGACGAAGGCAACATCTTGTATAAACCAACTAAAGCAGCAATAACAACGATATAAATGACTCCAGAGAACAACTTATGATGGGTCATACGGTTGACACCACCTTGATATTTCTCTGAAAGTTTTTCGAACCCACTATTAAAACCACGGAAGAAACGCGCAAAGATACTGTTGCTTTGTTCTTTGTTTGGATCGTGTTGTTTTAATAACGTTGCACAAAGGGCGGGGGTAAATGTTAACGCAACGATCAAAGATAAAATCATTGCCGTTACTAAAGTGATAGAGAATTGACGGTAAATTACACCAGTTGTCCCCCCGAAGAAGGCCATTGGTACGAATACCGCCGTTAATACACTAGTGATACCAATCAAAGCACCAGAAATTTGACCCATCGACTTTTCAGTAGCAGGTACAGGTTCAAGGTGTTCTTCTTGCATCACACGTTCGACGTTCTCGACGACTACAATCGCATCATCGACCAACAGACCAATCGCAAGTACCATCGCAAACATGGTGAGCGTGTTGATTGAGAAGCCGAAAATATTGATCACCGCAAAAGTTCCCAATACAACTACAGGGACTGCAAGTGTCGGAATGATCGTTGCACGCCAGTTCTGTAAGAACAGGAACATGACGATAAATACAAGAACAACAGCTTCAATCAGTGTGTGTACTACACTTTCAATCGAAAGCTTAATGAATGGTGTCGTATCGTAAGCAAGTTTATCTTTTAAACCACTTGGATAGTTAACACGTAATTCTGATAAACGTTTTTCAACTGCAGCAGCTGTATCTAGCGCATTTGCACCCGTCGCAAGTTTAATCGCGACACCACCTGCAGGATTACCATTGAACTTAGAGTCAAACTGATAGTTGTCAGAACCTAACTCAACGCGTGCAACATCACTTAAACGCACTTGTGCGCCATCAGCCGCATTTTTTAGGAAAATGTTTTTAAACTGCTCTGGAGTCTGCAACATACTTTGTGCATTTACCGTCGCATTTAAAACTTGTCCTTGAACTGCTGGAGCACCACCTAATTGACCTACGGCAACTTGAGCATTTTGTGAACGTATAGCTGCTGCAACATCTGAAGGTGTGAGATTAAAACTAGTAAGTTTTGCTGGATCTAACCAAATACGCATTGCATAAGAACCACCAAAGACAGTCACTTCACCTACACCTGCAACACGACTTAGTGGCTCAGAGATGTTTGAATTGACGTAATCTTTAATATCTGATGCTGACAAGCTGCCATCAGGTGAGTAGAAAGCAACGACCTGCATAAAGCTTGCACCAGACTTGGTCACTCTCACACCTTGACGTTGAACATCTTCTGGTAAAAGAGCAGTTGCTGATTGCAATTTATTTTGAACTTGAACTTGAGCGATATCAGGATCAATGCCTTGTTCGAAGTTTAAGTTGATCGATGCTTGACCATTACCCGCACTGTTTGAAGAGATATAACGTAAACCATCCAAACCATTCATTTGCTGTTCAATGATTTGAGTAACCGTATTCTCAACAGTCTGAGCTGAAGCACCTGGATATGTTGCAGAAATTGTCACCGTGGGCGGTGCAATTGTTGGGTATTGTGCAACTGGCATTTTGGTGAGGGTGAGAATACCCGCCAGCATAATAACCAGTGCAATCACCCATGCAAAAATTGGGCGATGAATAAAAAATTGAGCCATGCAATCTACCCCTTAAACTTGTGAAGTAGCTTTTTGTTCAGTTTTTGAAGAGTCAGCTTGTTTTTGTTCATTTGCTTTAGGGGCAGCATTTTGACCTTGTGATGCTTGAGGTTGGTAAGGCTTAGCCTTAACTTCTTGACCTTCTTTTACCTTTGCAACACCATCCACAATAACTTTATCACCAGCTTTTAAACCATCAGTAATAATCCAGTCTTGACCTTGAACCCCTGCTGTCGTCACTGGTCGAGTCTCTACAGCACCTTTCGCATTTACGACCATAGCAATTGCTTGCCCTGTAGGTAAGCGAGTTACAGCTGCTTGTGGAATCAGATATGCATTAGGTAGAACTGCTTGAGAAATTTTTGCAGTTGCGTACATACCAGGTAATAACAAGTGATTTGGATTTGGGAAAACGGCACGTAAAGTCACTGATCCTGTTTCAGGGTTAACACTTGCACCAGAGAATGCGAGTTGTCCTTCGATAGGATAATCTGAACCATCTTCAAGTGTGAGTTTGACGCGAGTATTATTACTACTATCTAAACTACCTTTACTCAACTGCTGACGTAAACGGAGCATTTCAGCACTTGATTGATTGATATCTACATAGATTGGATCAAGTTGTTGGATTGTCACCAACGGATCTGCTTGGTTTGCAGTAACTAAAGCACCTGAAGTTACCGAAGAACGACTAGATTGCCCTGAGATAGGTGCGCGAACAGTTGAATAACCTAAAGTAATTTCAGCATTTTTCAATGCTGCCTGAGCTGCAGCTACATCTGCTTCAGCCAATTTTACTTGAGCATTAATATCATCATATTCTTGTTTAGAAACGGCGTTAGTACCAACCAATTGGCGATAACGATTTTCTTTCACACGCAATGCATTTAAATTAGCTTGCTGACGCAATAAAGCTGCACGAGCATTGTCAGCAGTTGCACGGTTGGTATTAGCATTTATTTGATAAAGCGCTTGACCTGCTTCGACATAACTGCCTTCAGCAAATAAACGCTTTAAAATAACGCCACCCGTTTGTGGACGAACTTCTGATATTTGATACGCAGAAGTGCGCCCAGAAAGTTCAACATTTTGTTCAACACTTTGTGGTTGAGCAACGATAACACCAACTTCTGGAGGCGGCATTTTTTGAGCAGCAGCAGCTTGCTGTTCATCTTTAGGGTCTTTGCTACAACCAACAAGCGCAATGCTTGTTGCTAATGCGCAAGCAGTGAGGGCAGGTGCCCAAAGCTTAGCCGACATCATTGTTCCACCTCAATTTAGATTTTTTATCTAAAAACAAATTGTTGCTGAAATTGCTTTGATACAGCCAAAACCAAAGCAACGAAGTCAAAATCAACCCAATACCCCAACCAGCCAATACATCAGTTGGGTAATGAACCCCTGCATAAACTCTAGATATCCCCATGATTATTAACCATAAAACAGATACTAAAACGATACTGGAACGATATTTGTGCTGTTGTGATAGCAACAGAACTAAACTCGATAGGGTTGCAGCATACAGGCTATGGGCACTTGGGAAGGATGCTCCATAACTTTGAACTAAATGATAAAACGCCAATGGTCTTGGTCGATCAATGCCCCATTTCAGAAGCCAACCAATCACAATGCTACCGATCACGCTCAGGGCGACAAATATGGCCTTTTTATAGTTTTTCTTTCGAATTTGATGGATACAAAAAAACGACGTTAAAACCAGTAAAAAGGGCATGCCTCCTAGGCGAGAAAACAGAACGGCTACGTGGTTAAGCGCAAACGAACGGTGTTCAAATAGCATTTGAACACCTCTAAGGTCTAAATTTGATATGCTTGGAGAAAACAGCCCAATCACACCGATTATCAAAAAAATGCAACCAATACAAAGCAGTAGGTACGGCATGCGAACCTCATTATTTGCTTAACCATTGTTCAGGGTTATATAATGTTTGAAAGTGTACTTGCGAGTACACTTTTGGTCAAGTCTTGAAATTTTATGATAATTTCATTTTCAGATTTTTTTAAGGTTCAGTAAAAAAACATAACAAAAATTGATTAATGTCTCACTTTTTGTTCACTTGATGCATCATCATCTACTTCGATTGGTTGTTTAGGTGGCCAAAAGAAATCACTTGGTCGTGTTAAGAAGTGGGTGAGTACCAATTTTGCTAATGGTTTCCATTGTGCGAAACGTACTCGACGAGCGCGCAAAGCAACAATAATAGTCAAAGTAAAGCTAACAAATAAGTTGGTTAAACCAATGAGCATGACTCCAAGGAACGATACAAGGATTAAACCAATATCAGGTGATCCGCTAATAGTCATTAAGCCTTGTATAAAATTTGCAGATGCAAAGGCAATGTGACGAATATCTAGTGGTAAGCCTAGAATAAAACCAATCGTCTCCATACTTCCAAGCATGATACCGAACAAGAAGTTACCAGCTAAAGCACCTAAGTTGGTTTCGATATAATTAGCAAACTTATCCAGTCTTTCTTGTCCCATTAAACGTTTCAAACGGAGATGCTGTTTTAAACGAGGACCTACCTTTCTATATACGGCTAGGTTATCGAAATAGCCTGCAAGTAAACCTGATAAAAATAAGCACACACCAGCAATTGCTGCATGTGGAACGGCCAAAGAAGTGAATGGATTTAAGGAGTGCAGTGTTTTACTTGCTTTTACAGGTGAAAGCAAAGGTTCATGTAAGTTGTATTGCCATAAGAAAGTAATAAGTGCAGCTACTGGAATCGCAATCGAGATATTGCCGAGGATAGCCACAAATTGAGTACGAATAATATTAATAATTAAAGCTGCGAGTTCTGCAATTTGTGCGGTTTTACTGCCTTTTTGATGTTGTACTGTTGCTGCGAGAGCAGCAGCTGTCATTGCTGGTTGTTTAGTTGCAACTGTGAAATGCAGCACATGAATCAGCATAAAACCCAACGCATAGTTCATGCTATATAGGAATGCATGTCCAAATGGAGCCAAGACCAAACGCGCTGTTAGTATTTTTAAGGTTGCCATGGTCGCAATAATTGCACCTGCACCCGCAGCAGCCTTATACATTCCCCAAAAGCCAGCTTTGTCAGTACTTACATAATGTTCGCCTGTCTTACTTGCATTCTCAGTAACCTGTAACGCAATTAACTCACTGGTAGAACTGAGTAAGTGACGCACACTTTTTTCATCATAATCCGCTTGAGTTAGATCTGTGATTAACTCACCCAATGATCGGTATCGAATTTCATTTTTGCTGACCAATAAACTAAGCAATAATTCAATTCGATCAAGTGCTTGTTCCAAAAGCGAGAGTAAATAAGTCAAACTGATGCTTACACCAATACGCTTGGTTGCTCTGCGGATTTTGAGTACAACTTCGCGACATTGATCCAGCATAACAAATGCTTGTGATGCATCAGGAGGCGGGAGAACTACAATGCTATCTTGATCTTCGATCTGCTTTTTATACTTCTCAATAAATTCGACAATTTCTCGGTTTTGAACCAGAAAAGGAGATTCGTATTCAATAATGTCAGGTAAGGCATTAATAAACTCAGGATATAAGCCAATGCCACTGATTCGATATGAAAGAACAGTAATCGCTTTTATTAATTCATTTTTAGAATAGAGTTTTTCTTTACTATTGCTATGACTTTCACTGATTAGGCTAAATAAACGAATCCAATCTTGCGTATCAATTAAAGCTAACCAATCGCTATCAGTTTCTTGGTGAAAAACTTTACCAACCAATGTTCTGAGTTGCTGACCATCTTCAATTAATGGAAGAAAATGAGCGCCTAATCTTTGGCTTAACTGGTTCCAAAAGCCATCCAAAGAGAGAATGCCACTGTCGGCATACAAACTAATTTGTTTATATTGGCTAATCAGACGTAATAAAAAGTTTTGAAGCAAAATGGAGGATGCAGGAGTGAGTAATAAAATCCTAACCAATGCATCAATACGTGATTTTACTTCATTTGCATCGTTAGGATCAGCTGGTCGTAGACGATTGACCAGTTCAATAATTAGGTTTTCGTCAAGAGCAGCTTGAGGTAGTTCAAGCTGTTCCTGCATTTTTAAAAATAAATCAGATAAATTTAAATGCATAGGCAATTAGAACATCATTGGAGTCGGTGTAAGGCCATTAAGGTCAAATTGATCAGTGCTTGTCGATATTCATTATCAGGTAAGGCTTTTAAAGCCTCTAATGCGCCATCCGTTTCTTGTTGGGCACGCTTTTGGCAATATTCGATTGCGCCCGAGTTATGCACGATTTGAATAACTTTATCTAGATGCTCGATACCACCAGTGGCGATACTACGACGGATAATCTCATGTTCTTCACCTGTCGAATGAGCTAATGCTGAAATTAACGGTAAAGTAGGTTTACCTTCCATCAAATCATCACCAATATTTTTACCTAATGTTTCAGCATCAGATGTGTAATCCAAAATATCATCAATAATTTGAAAGGCATTTCCAAAATGACCAGCGAAGCGACGAAGAGGTTCACGGTACTCTTCTGTACCTGCCAAAATAGCGGCGCCTTCAGTAGCAAGTTCAAACAAACGAGATGTTTTACCATGAATAATGCGTAAATATGTTTCTTCGGTTGTTTCGGGTTGATGCTGAGATTGAAGTTGTAAAACTTCACCTTCAGCAATTTCACATGTGCCCGTAGAGAAATCTTTTAATAGCGTAATGTTATTTAAATCAACCAATAGATCAAATGAACGTGCTATTAAGAAATCCCCCACCAAAACAGCAGTTTGATTGTTCCACGTTGCATTTGCGGTTGGGCGACCACGGCGGAGGTTTGATTCATCGACTACATCATCATGCACTAAAGTTGCGGTATGAAGCATTTCAATGATGGCAGCTAAATGTTGTGCTTGCTGCATATTTGCCAATCCACAAGCTTTTGCAGCCAGTAAGCACATGATTGGACGCATACGCTTCCCACCAGCTTCTACGACGTGTTTGCTTACAGACATGACTAAGCCAACTTTAGAGCTAATTCCTTCATTGATCAGGTAATCCATCGCAGCAAAATCTGTCGCAACAGGGGAAAGAACGTCTTGCTTAAAATCGATAACCATATGAAGAAAAACCTCGTATAGGTGGGTAGTGCGCTAAGTGTATCAATTAATCTGTTGCTAAACAGTTATACAGGCTGTGTAATCCGTCATTTAAAACATTATGATGAGTTTTTTGGTCTTAATTTAGACAGAAAAAAGAGCTTGCCCACCAAACATCATTACTTTACTTATGACTTTGTAAAAACACAGTTTGTTATTGTCGCAATTTGTTTTTAAAAATGTATTGCAAATCACAGAAAGAATCAATCAAAACTGTAGAACTTCAATCTAATTGATTTTATTAGAAAATCTAAAAATTGATTGAATCTATTTGCATTTGTATAAAATGACTTGTTGTTTGATCAAATTTCACTTAAAATTTGTCCCCTTATATAACCCCAGTGGCGTTCGTCTTAAGATCGATATGTCCCTTTATCGGCACGACGACACGGGCAAGTTGGAGTACATTATGTACGCAGTAATCCAAAGCGGTGGTAAACAGCACCGTGTTGTTGAGGGTGAAACCCTTAAAGTAGAATTATTGAAAGCTGAAACTGGCGCGACTATTACGTTTGATGACGTATTAATGGTTGTTAACGGTGACAACATTCAAATCGGTGCTCCAGTTGTAGCTGGCGCAAAAGTAACTGCAGAAGTAGTTGGCCATGGTCGTCACGACAAAATCCGCATCATCAAAATGCGTCGTCGTAAACACTACCGTAAGCAACAAGGTCACCGTCAATGGTTTACCGAGTTGAAAATTACTGGTATCGCAGGCTAACACGAGGAGTAAATAGACATGGCAACTAAAAAAGCCGGTGGATCGACGAAGAACGGTCGTGATTCGAATCCTAAGATGTTAGGTGTTAAAGTTTACGGTGGTCAAACTGTAACTGCTGGTAACATCATCGTTCGTCAACGTGGTACAGAGTTCCACGCTGGTGCAAATGTTGGTATGGGCCGTGACCATACTTTATTTGCTACTGCTGACGGCGTAGTAAAATTTGAAGTGAAAGGTCAATTTGGCCGTCGCTATGTAACTGTTGAAGCGTAAGTTTTAATAGTTCAGAAAAACCCGCTTTTAGCGGGTTTTTTTATCGGTATACATTTTATAAGGTGTTTAATTAGAATAGTGTCCGAATTTTCCTGTCTTAATATCATCATAAGCCTGTAAAATTTCATCATAACTATTCATGACGAAAGGACCTTGTCCATTAATTGGTTCGTTTAAGGGTTGTGCTGATAAAAATAATAAATCACAGTTTTCTAGAGCGTTGATTTGAACGCCAGTTCCTAAGCTCGACATGACAGCCATCGCTTGTTCTTCGAGAGATTCTTCATCAGAAGAAAACTGTACTTTACCTTTACGCAAATAGATCAAGGTTGTCGTACCCTCGGCAGCAGGTAATGTAATTTGTTGGTCTTTCACAAGATGTATGTCAAAGACATTCATCGCAGTAAATGTTTTTGCGATTCCAGTTGTTTGATTTAACTCACCAGCAACTACGCGAATATAGCTAGTTTGATCATCGAGAATAATTTTAGGGATATCTTCATTTAATAAACTTTGATAGCGAGGGGCAGACATTTTGTCTTTGGCAGGTAAATTTACCCAGAGTTGTACCATTTCAAAGGGACCACCACTTTCACGAAACTCGGAACTAAACTGTTCTATGTGCTGTATTCCAGAGGCAGCAGTCATCCATTGAACATCACCTCGTTTGATCAAGCCACCGCCACCTGTGGAGTCTTTATGTTGTAATTCACCTGCAAATACAAAGGTCACGGTTTCAAAACCGCGATGTGGATGTTCATTTACGCCTTTCTTTTTGCTTTTAGCTTCGAGTTTTCCTGGTCCTAAATGATCAAGCAGTAGAAAGGGCGATGTTGTATTACCAAGTTCATGGTAAGAGAATACTGAAAGCGCAGGGTAAAAGTCGCCAATAGCGAATCGAGTGTCATTTCGATGGATGAATGCAAGACTTTTCATAGTTTATGCTTATTTTATAAATTCTAGTAAGACTATCAAAAAGTTGATTCAGGTCTAGTCTATTCTTTATTAATAATTTCTATATCAAAAAATTTAGTTACATGATTGATTTTAAAATCTTGTCAAATTGTGGATTTGCATCCTTACAATTTCTACATAAAGACCGCATCTTCATACATAATGCTGAACTTTGCGACACGAAATACACAAAACCTGTGCTTTTCTTCATTTTTTTAATGATCAAAAACAGTAAGATGTCGTCATAACAGTAGAAATCTGATAGAAGGTTCATTTTATGAATTTCGTAAAAAAAATGGCATATGCTGCAACAATTGGTGCAATGACACTGGCTCCAGTTGTGAGTACACAGTTATCTGCTGCACCAACAGCAGCATCTGCTCAGCAAGCAACCTCAAGTTTGGTGAAGCAGTTATCTGGCTTGCAACGTTTAACAGCAGATTTTGAACAAACTACAAAAGTTACGAACAGTAAGCCGAGCAAAAATAAAAGCTTAACTGCACAACATATGAATCAAACTTTCAAAGGTACAATGAAAGTAGAACGTCCTGGAAAGTTTTATTGGGAAACGACTAGCCCAGCGAAGCAGACCATTGTGACCACAGGTAAGCTTGTTTGGATTTATGATCCAGATTTACAACAAGCTGTTCGTCAGAGTTTAGATGATCAAATTGCCAATACACCAGCATTATTGTTATCAGGCAATACCAATCAGATCATGCAGTCTTATCGTGTGACGCAGCCTGACCGCACTAAACTATATTACACTTTGTATCCAAAACAAGAGGACAGTGCTTTCCAAAGCATGACCATTAGTTTTGGTGCAAATAAAGCACCAAACCTTATGATTTTACAGGATTCTTTAGGTCAAACGACTTATGTACGATTCAGTAACATTAAAGTCAATCCAAAGATCCCTGCATCAGTATTTAATTTTGCACCACCTAAAGGTACAGATATTATTGATCAGTAATCAGTTAAAAAAAGCCGCATATTTGCGGCTTTTTCTTGTCTGAAAGATACATTTTTAAATTTTATATCCTTACAAGGCTTTGTATAGTGAAGAAAAACATCAGAGACTTGCATGACGATGAATACTTCACAATTATCAAAACTTATTCCAATTCTTATAGTTGTTGCTTTAGTCGGATGCCAACCTAAACAAGAGTCATCCAAAGAAACTGCAAAATTAGACATACCATTAATTCAAGCAAAAGTAATTCCAGTTAAGCTTCCCAAGCAAAAAGTTTGTTTGGAGGATGGTTGTACCAATTATGATTTGCAAACCGTCGAAACCAATCAAAAATGGATCGATGAATATTTTGTCAATCGTATGAAAAAAGCTGAGCCGAATGCTTTTGCTAATCTTCCTGATCAGAAAGTTAAAGTTCCTGCAGATGAACCTTCATTGAGTGAGAGTAGTACATACATTCGTTTTATAGGACAAAATTATAATTTAGCGACATTTGCGATTCAGTCGTATTCATATTCTGCGGGCGCAGCACATGGTATGTCACATCAAGAGTTTGTGAATTTTGATCTTTCTAATAAAAAACATATCACTGTCAGTGAATTGATTAAACCTGAGATGAATACCAAACTGCGTGACGAACTATATGTGTCTAATCAGAACTGGTTAGAAGATCATAATATTAAAAAACAAGATTTACAGCTCAGTGACAATTATTACTATGGAGTGAATGGTATTGTTTTTGTCTATCCTTTATATGAGCTTGCATCTTATGCTGAAGGAATGAGTGAGTTAACGTTGCCCTATTATGCAGCGAAACAGTTTATTAAAGCTGAATATTTACCAAGTTTACCAAAAGAACCAAATTAATTGATTTTCAGCATCTCAACATGTGTAGGTGCTGAGTCTTTGTTGTCTATCGCTGTATTTTTTTGGGTTAAAGCCTTACACTATAGCCAGTTTTTTCTCTATTCATGATTGATTATGATTGACCCAAAATTACTCAGAAATAATATTGAAGCAGTGAACGCTGCTTTAGCAAAACGTGGTGTTCAGCTTAATGCGCAAGAATGGGCTGATTTAGAAGTTCGCCGTAAAGAATTGCAGTCAAAAGCTGAGAATTTACAAGCTGAACGCAATGCGGGTGCTAAACAAGTTGGTCAAATCAAAAAGTCTGGTGGAGATGCTTCCGAAATCATGGCACGTATGTCTGCCATTGGTGACGAAATCAAAGCTGCTGAAGTTGCTTTGGCAGAACTTCAAACTGAGTTAGAACAAAAATCACTGGCGATTCCAAACTTGCCTGATGAATCTGTACCTGAAGGTAAAGATGAAAGTGACAATTTAGAAATCTTGAAATGGGGTACACCACGCCAGTTTGATTTCGAAATTAAAGATCACACTGATCTCGGTGAATGGATGGGTGGTCTTGAATTTGAGACTGCAACAAAACTAACAGGTTCTCGCTTCAGCGTGTTGAAAGGTCCATTGGCTCGTTTGCAACGTGCCTTGACTCAATTCATGCTAGATACACATACGCTTAAAAATGGTTATACCGAAGCTTATGTACCTTACTTAGTAAATGCAGATACTTTACGTGGTACAGGACAATTACCTAAGTTTGAAGAGGATTTATTCAAGCTTCAAGGTGAAAAGGAATACTACCTGATTCCTACTGCCGAAGTGCCGATTACTAACTTTGTGCGCGATGAAATCATTGATACAGATCGTTTACCGTTAAAATATGCTGCACATACACCATGTTTCCGTAGTGAGGCTGGTTCTTATGGTCGTGATACCCGTGGTTTAATTCGTCAGCATCAATTCGATAAGGTCGAAATGGTGCAAATTGTTAAGCCTGAGCACTCTATGCAGGCACTTGAAGAATTAACTGCACATGCAGAGGGCATTTTACAGGCACTTGGTCTGCCATACCGTAAGATTTTGCTCTGCGGTGGTGATATGGGCTTTGGCGCAACTAAGACTTATGACCTCGAAGTGTGGGTACCGAGCCAAAATACCTATCGTGAAATCTCTAGTTGTTCAAATATGGGTGATTTCCAAGCGCGTCGTATGAAAGCGCGTTATCGTGTAGATCAGAAGAAGATCGAATTGGTGCATACATTGAATGGTTCAGGTCTTGCGGTGGGTCGTACCTTGCTTGCGGTAATGGAAAATTATCAACGTGCAGATGGTTCAATCGAGATTCCAGAAGTTTTACGTCCATATATGGGCGGCGTAAGCTTCATTGATTAAAACATGCATCGATTTTGTGCATAGTTTTTGCTTTAGTTCAATCAGATAGAAAATATAGAAGAGGCTAGATGTGGAAATATTTCCAATCTCTTTAAAGTTGCAACAGCAACGTTGTCTGATTGTAGGCGGTGGGCGTATTGCCTATCGTAAAGCAAGTTTATTGATCAAAGCAGGTGCAATCATTGATGTGGTTGCACCTGAGATCGAACCTGATTTGATGATTTTAGTTGAGAAATCAACGGGTCAGTATATCCAAGAAAGCTTCTCAGAATCTGTACTTGATACTCGCTATCGTTTAGTGATTGCTGCGACAGACCAAGCGGATGTAAATAAAGCCGTATTTGATCATTGTGAGCAGCGCAATATTTTAGTCAATAGTGTTGATGACATACCTAATTGCCGTTTCATGGTACCTGCAATCATTGATCGTTCACCTTTAGTGATTTCTGTTGCGTCTAATGGGGCATCGCCAGTATTGTCTCGACAGTTGCGTACACAGATTGAAACTATTGTGCCGCACGGGATGGGTAAACTCGCTGAGTTTTCTGGACAATGCCGTAAGCAAGTTAAAGAAAAAATTTCTAACCCAGATGAGCGACGTATCTTTTGGGAAAATTTATATGCAAGTCCTCTAAAAGAACAAGTTTTCAATGACAATCTTGAGCTTGCAAACCAACTGATCCAGCAAGCTCTAACTGAATGGTCTGCACCTAAAGGTGAAGTATATCTCGTTGGTGCGGGACCTGGTGACCCAGAGTTATTGACATTAAAAGCGTTGCGTTTGATGCAACAAGCGGATGTTGTGATCTATGATCGTTTGGTTTCAGGTCCGATTTTAGATTTGTGTCGTCGTGATGCTGAAAAAATTTATGTGGGTAAGGCACGTTCAAATCACTCTGTTCCGCAAGAAGGCATTAATGCTTTGTTAGTTGAATATGCACAACAAGGTAAGCGTGTTTGCCGTCTAAAGGGTGGTGATCCATTTATTTTTGGGCGTGGTGGTGAAGAGATTCAAGAATTGGTTGAAGCCAATGTGACATTCCAAGTGGTGCCAGGGATTACTGCGGCTTCAGGTTGCTCCGCTTATGCAGGGATTCCGTTAACTCATCGTGATTATGCGCAAAGTGTGCGGTTTTTAACAGGACATTTAAAAGAAGGTTCACCTGAGTTGCCTTGGAGTGAATTGGTCTATGAAAACCAAACTTTAGTTCTGTACATGGGCTTGGTCGGATTAGAACGCATTTGTGAGCAACTCATTGCACATGGTCAACGTCCAACGATGCCTGTTGCATTGATTTCTAAAGGTACAACGCCTGAACAAAAAGTTGTTGTTGGAACTTTGGCTGATATTGCAACAAAGGTATCTGAACATCATATCGTAGCACCGACTTTAACTATTATTGGTGAAGTTGTGAGCCTACGAGAACAGTTAAAATGGCAATAAATCTTTCCTAATCCCACTTTAAAAAGAGAGTGAGTTCCTCTCTTTTTCAAAGGGTGACTAGGAGGGATTATGAAAAGTAGAGAAAATTTGTGATTCATGTGGTCCTATACGAACCTGAGATTCCAGCAAATACAGGTAATATCATTCGTTTATGCGCTAATACAGGTGCTCAGCTACATTTAGTCAAACCTTTAGGTTTTGAGCTAGATGATAAAAAATTGAAGCGCGCAGGTTTGGACTATCATGAATGGGCAAGAATGTTGATATGGGACAATATTGAGTTGTGTCTTGTTGATCTCAAATCTAAAGGTGTTGAGCATGTCTTTCCACTGACGACCAAGGGCAGTGCGACACCACATACAGTTGATCTCAATCGTCCAGTTGCTTTATTGATGGGACCTGAAACTAGAGGTTTGCCTGAGCATGTCCGAATGATGTTCCCACAAGAGCAGTGGATAAGATTACCAATGGCTGAAAACTCAAGAAGTTTAAATCTATCTAATGCAACTGCTGTTATTGTCTATGAAGCTTGGCGTCAACAAGGATTTAAAGTTCTAGTCTAGTTTAATTTATTGCTCAAGTGCTAAAACGACTTAAAGTGATTTACTTTAAGTCGTTTTCTTGTTTGGGGCTTGAATCAAATTTTTGTTGAGCCGATATCACTTTTTCAATATTCATTTCAGCCCAATCTTTTAACTGAAATGCCATTTTGGCAACTTCATGTCCTAATGATGTTAATGAATAATCAACACGTATTGGAGAGGTATTTTGGACATGTCTTTGGATAAATCCATCTCTCTCTAGCATTTTTAGTTTTTGAGACAGTACTTTAGGTGAAATACCTTGAATATTTTTCTTTAAAAGATTGAAGTGCTGAGTTTCGTCTGCGAGGACATTGATAATCAGTAAAACCCATTTGTCAGCAATTTTTTCAAAAAATAACCGAGCAGGGCAATGTTGTTGATAAATATTATATTTTAAAGCGGTATTCATCTTTTTAACCCAGTATTTAATGCGAATAGCAACATAGTTACCAATTGGTAACTAATTGACACCTAGTTTCTAAAATATATCATTAAATCGAACTTTTTTGAAATTATAAGGACTCTCTCATGTCAAACATTGCTGTGGTTTATTATTCTGGTTATGGACATACGAAAGTTATTGCTGAAACATTTGCTCAAAGCATACAAGCAGATTTAATCGAAATTGATCAAAATGGTGATATTTCAGAACAAGATTGGCAGCTGCTAAATCAAGCACAGGGGATCGTTTTTGGTACACCAACATATATGGGAGCAGCGCCTTGGCAATTTAAGAAATTCGCTGATGCATCTTCTAAAATCTGGTTTACACAGGGCTGGAAAGATAAAGTTTTTGCAGGTTTTACCAATAGTGCAAGTTTAAATGGTGATAAACAAGTTACCTTAATCCATTTACAAACTTTAGCCTCTCAACATGGTGGAATTTGGGTAAGTTTAGGCTTATTACCAGCAAATACTAAAACAGCAACCCGTGAGGATGTGAACAATTTAGGTGGTTCTGTTGGTTTATTATTACAAACTCCATCAGATGCAGGTGTTGATGAAATTCCTTCAGGTGATTTGGAAACAGCTAAGCTCTATGCAAAACGAGTTAAAGATATTGTTGAAAAAATTCATGCATCTTAATAGATGATAATAAAAAAGGCGCATGAAGCGCCTTTTTTTATGATGTTGATTAAAGTTTATCATCAAACTCATTATGCTGAGGTGCAGAATATTTGAAGCCTTTAGTTTTATAACCAAGGTATAACACACCAAACATAGCCCACCATAAGCCATATTTTAGTGAGGTATCTTCAATTTCTAACCACAATGCAAAGATACTGATGAATCCCATTAAAGGAATCACAACGAAGTTTAAAATATCTTTAAGATTTTTAGTTCGTCCATCACGTAATGCATAACGAGAAATAACCGATAAATTGACAAACGTAAATGCAGTTAAAGCACCAAAGCTGATCAATGAAATAACGGTATCAAGGCTCATAAATCCAGCACATAGCGCGACTGCACCTACGATCATGATGTTGTATGACGGCGTAAAGTTCTTTGGACTAATATGACCAAAGATTTTTTTATTAATCACGCCATCACGACCCATCACATACATCAAGCGCGATACCCCTGCATGCGCAGAAATACCAGATGCCATTACTGTCACGATTGCAAAAGCAAGAACATAAGACTGGAACAATGAGCCACCAACTAAGAGCAAAATGTCAGGCTGTGTTGCTGCGACATCTTGGAAGTAAGTTTTAGGATCATTTGGAAAGTAAATTTGCATAAAATATGTGCTGATGATAAACACGATCCCTGCAAATAGAGCAGTCAAGAAAATAGCTTTTGGAAGCGTTTTTTCGGTATCTTTGGTTTCTTCTGCAAGTGAACTTAAAGAGTCAAACCCTGTAAACGAGAAACAAAGTAAGGTTGCACCAGTAATTAATGCGCCAACTGAGGTTAACTCGTTCCAAAATGGTTCAAGACTCCAAAGCTGATAGCGAGTTTCTGCTGTTATTGGTCCTTCTGCGTTAAGTCCCATTTGTAATTTGCTATAAACCAAATAGGTAAATACAGCAATCACAATCAGCTGGACTAAAACAATCATGCTGTTGAAATTAGCAACAAACTTGGCGCCACGTAAGTTTACGCCAGTCATGAACGCAGTCAAAACAATAACCCAAACCCAATGATTTACACCTGGAAATAATGCTTCAAGATAAATCACTGCAAGGATAATATTGACCATTGGTGAGAGTAAATAATCTAACCAAGATGACCAACCTACCATAAAACCAACATTGGGATGAATGGATTTTTGCGCGTAGGTATATGCCGAACCAGACGATGGATAGCGGCGAATCATGTGACCATAGCTCAAAGATGTGAACAAAATTGCAATTAAGGCCACTATGTATGAGGTAGGAACATGATGATGACTTTCTTCTGATACTAGACCAAAAGTGTCAAACAAAGTCATAGGTTGAATATAAGCTAAACCAATAATGATAATGTGCCAGAGACCTAGCGTTTTTTGCAGTTTAGCTGCCGATTGAGTCCCAGAGATATTTGTCAACGGCGTTATCCTCATAATCGTTGATCAAGGATCAGCTATGGTTTAAGGATCATTTGAGACGAAATGATCCCCCCTACAGAAAAAAGAAGTCCGCCAATCTATCCTAAATTGGTATTCATTGTCAGTACTTTTATGCTTTTTTTAGCAATTTTTTTGCCAATTGTGGAGAAAAAAAGATGAATAAAAGTTCACCTAAATTTTAAAAGCCCCGATCACTTTATATGATCAGGGCTTTTTCTGCATGATTTATGATCTAAATCAATTAATTACCAAGCTTTTTGCAAGATAGCACGTAGATCTTTTAAGCTTGCTTCTTTTGGATTGAAAATGATTGAACCATCATTCAGCGCTTTTTCTGCAACATCATCAAGTTGAGCTTCAGTGACTTTACCAGTTTCACGCAAATTGCGAGGTAACTTAGTTAAGCTGAATAAACGATCACGCATCGTTAGTATTGTAGCAATCGCTTTATCTGCACGTTGATTTGCAGGGGTTTGAGCATAAATGTCAGCGCCTGCTAATGGAAGCAATAATTCACCAATCTTATTGCCATTTACTTCTTTATTGTATTCAAGCACATATGGCAAGAACAAGTTCATACATAGACCGTGAGGCAGATGAGCTACTGCACCTAAAGCATGACCTAGAGAGTGAACTAAACCAACCATTGAGTTCGAGAATGCAATACCAGCCATTGTTGATGCTTGTGCAAGCTCTAAACGACCTTGTGGTTCACTAGGATTATCTAGAACTTTAAACAAGTTTTCGCTGATTTTTTTGATAGCAGCACTTGCATAAGCATCACTTAAAGGGTTAGCAGCCAAGCACGTATAGGCTTCAACAGCATGTGT
This sequence comes from Acinetobacter sp. P1(2025), assembly GCF_051390655.1. Lineage (NCBI taxonomy): Bacteria > Pseudomonadati > Pseudomonadota > Gammaproteobacteria > Moraxellales > Moraxellaceae > Acinetobacter > Acinetobacter sp. P1(2025). The sequence goes on along the minus strand of NZ_JBPKBJ010000021.1, from coordinate 6,586 downwards.
CATCGCATCCATTGCAGTCATAGCTGTAAGATGCGGTGGTAAGGTCTGAGTCATACGTGGATCAAGGATCGCAGCATGTGGCATTAGATAATATGACGTAAATGGGATTTTTACGTTCTTTTCTAAGTCAGAAACAACAGCAACCATTGTTACTTCTGAACCCGTGCCAGATGTCGTTGGAATCACGAAGAACGGTTTCAATGGTTTTGATAGGTTATGTGCACCTGAGTATTGTAGTAAATCATTACCACCTTCAGATACCAGAATGTTAGTAGCTTTAGAGGTATCAATAACTGAACCACCACCAATTGCAATAATCGCATCACATTTTTGTTTGCGATAAAGTTCTGCTGCTAAACGAACAACTTCTAAGCTTGAATCTGGTGGTACATCATCAAAAATTGCACCAATAACAGCATCAGTCGTACTGAAAGCAGCTTCAATTGGATTTAATAAGCCATTTGCGCGAACACCCTTGTCAGTAATGATCATTGGGCGTTTTGCACCTAAAGTTGCAAGTTCAAAAGGGATATGCTCTAACGCGGCATTACCAGCAATTACTTTTACAGGGCAGAAAAATTCGTAATAAGGCTTAGCCATGTTAAGCACTCCGTTGGAAATATGATTTAGCGACTTTAAGGTAAATATTTTTAGCACCCGTGAATTTTTCTTTTAATGTCAATTCGGCTGGGTAGCGTTTTACTGCGAGTGAAGCAATTAACTTAGGTAAGATCAGTGCTTCCATTTTATTTAAGCAACGGACAAGGCGAATGGCACTTGATACATCACCATCTGCAATCATTCGGTCATTTGCGAAGGCTTGAGCTGTGCTTTCTTGGAAAGAAAAAACTAAGAAGGCATGAGTCAGATGCTTAAATGTAATGGTTAAATCAGGCTTACCTTTATAATTTGGTAATAGCTCTAATTGTTTTTCTTCTGTTACCCGAGCGATAAATGCAGGACCATTAGGAAAAACATTCATCGAGAGTATAAAGCCCACAGGAAATTTAGAAACTTCCTCTTGAACTTCACTGTCCACTTGGCTTGCCATTACTAAACCACGACCAACAACGTCCATCATGAGTTTTACGTAGGCAAATTGCAAAGTGGGCTTCACTGCTTTGGTCGAAATCACTTGCGTATCCCTTGTTAAAATTATGCAAAAGCAAATTTAGAGTATTTACTCTAATTTATTTCTCTAGATTTTAAAAGTAATTTATTCAGATTTGACTTCAAGGTCATTAAACAAATCTGCATTTTTAAAATATTCAACGAAATCATTACAGAGCTGCTCGAAATTTGGATAATCTTCAAGCAAGTCTTGTAAGCGTACCATTTCTAAACCTGCGTATCCACAAGGATTAATGGTTTGAAAACCACTTAGGTCACAATCAATATTTAGCGCAAGCCCGTGATAACTCCTTCCTTTTCTAATTTTAAAACCTAAAGACCCAATCTTACGTCCATCAACATAGACTCCTGGGGCATCTGGTTTGGCATAAGCATTGATATCGTATTTCTTGAGTAAATCGATCATCGCTTGTTCAGCGAAGCTAACTAAAGTTCTGACATGCCATTTCAAACGATTAAGATCAAACAGGAAGTAGGCAACCAATTGTCCTTTACCATGCCACGTCACTTGACCACCACGATCTGTATGCACAACAGGAAGTTGAGTATGCATGAGAATATGTTCTGGTTTACCTGCTTGTCCTTGAGTTAGAACATCTTGATGTTGGAGTAGCCAAAGCTCATCAGGTGTTGTTTCATCACGATGAGTTGTAAAATCTTTCATCGCTTCAAATCGTATCGTGTAATCTTGTAGATCCTGAAAACATCGAATGATTAAGGATGGTTTATCAAGGTTCGTCACAATAAACTTCCTTTGATTGAATAAATACTTTTTTGCGGAAAATCTGCTCTAACTGGTCGTTTGTCGTTTCATGTGAATTTGCGCAATTCGACCATTCACGAATGAGTTGAATTTGAGCATATTGAACTGCATTTTTGCTTTTCAATTTAATATCAAAATCTTTGCTGCGTTTCATGAGAAATTGTGGATCATTACCTAATTTTAACTCTAATTGATTTTCACGTTGCAGAGAAAGTTTGGCATTGTTAATCAGTGATAGCTTATCTTGTGCATTTAAAGCCTTGGCTTGGTTTAAACATTGTGGTGCAAAAGTCGAAGTGAGTAACTTCGTAGGCAGTGTAAATGCGAGAGCTGTCAAATAATTATGTTGGTATTCCTGATCTAGATTTTGAATAAGATCATTTTTGAGTTGCTGAAATTCTTTAATAGGCAAGGGGTGTAGATTATTTAATGCTTTCTTCTGTACTTTGTATTCTTCTTGAATTGCAATTAAATTGATCTTAGCAATGTCATCTGGGTGGAAGGCATAAGATTTACTATTTAATTGTGTCGAATGACGTGATTGCATCATTTTAATCGTGTCATTTAATTGTTTAACTGTAAATTTATTGGTGTCATAAATTCCTTTATATTCACACAGCTCATTTTGCCATGAAAAAGTTGCTATTTTCGCATCACTGATAGATGGGATAAATACCGTAAATAATGATAGTAAAATTCGTTGCGTTTTCATCAGCTATTTCGCAATCATAAATCGAAAAAGAAAGAATAATATAGAAGTGTTATGAATGGTTTAACTGATCAGAGGTTTTATTTGCATACATAAAAAATCCAAAACACTTTCGTATTTTGGATTCCTTGATTATAGCGCTGTCTTAATTAATGGACAGGCAGCAAGATCAGCATATAGTGCATGAACTTGTTCTAATTCTTCAAAGCGTAATTGCGCAGTTAAAGAATGATATTTACCTGTGCGAGATGCTTGAACAGTAACTGTTTCACCATCAAACTCAGGGAAGTGCTTCTGCAAAATATCAACAACAGCCACTCGAAGTTCATCCCCTGCATTACCAATCAATTTGATTGGATAGTCCATTGGGAAAACCCAAAGATGTTCTTGCAATTCACGAGAAGGAGTGCGGTCTAACATGAGCAACCTCTTAATTTGAAACGCCTGCATCAGTGCAGGCGCTTATGATCTAATACATTAATGGGGACAAAGCACTAGACTTCAACCCCTAAATCAAAGCCTACAGAATGCGCTGTTAGAGCTTTGATTTTTGAGTAAAACACACTCAATATTAGTCGTTTTCCAAGAATGAACGTAAGTGTTCAGAACGAGAAGGGTGGCGAAGTTTACGTAACGCTTTCGCTTCAATCTGACGGATACGCTCACGCGTTACATCAAACTGCTTACCTACTTCTTCTAAAGTATGGTCAGTTGGCATATCAATACCAAAACGCATCTTCAAAACTTTTGCTTCACGTTCAGTTAAGTTTTCAAGTACTTCACGAGTCGCTTCTTTTAAGCCTTCCGAGGTCGCAGCATCCACTGGTGAAGTGATGTTTGAATCCTCAATGAAGTCACCAAGATGCGAATCTTCATCATCACCGATTGGTGTTTCCATCGAAATCGGTTCTTTGGCGATTTTAAGTACTTTACGAACTTTAACTTCGTCCATTTCTAAACGTTCGCCTAATTCTTCAGGTGTTGGTTCGCGACCCATTTCTTGAAGAAGTTGACGAGATACACGGTTGATCTTGTTGATCGTCTCAATCATGTGTACTGGGATACGAATAGTTCGCGCTTGATCGGCAATAGAACGAGTAATTGCCTGACGAATCCACCACGTAGCGTAAGTCGAGAATTTATAACCACGACGGTATTCAAACTTATCTACGGCTTTCATCAAACCGATGTTACCTTCTTGAATGAGATCAAGGAATTGTAAACCACGGTTCGTGTATTTTTTCGCAATCGAAATTACCAAACGTAAGTTGGCTTCAACCATTTCTTTTTTAGCACGACGGGCTTTTGCTTCACCTACTGCCATACGTTTAGAAATATCTTTAATTTCTTTAACGTTTAGATCTAGTTCTTTTTCGATGTCAGCAATCTTTTGTTGGAATGCAAGTACATCTGGGCGAACTTTTTCAAGGTGTGGTTTGATTTCAGCAGGTGCCTTAGCAATCTGTTCATCTAACCAAGCCGGATTTGATTCTTGCTCTGGGAACGTTGTACGGAACTGATTGCGATCCATACGACCACGACGTACAGCATAACGCATGATCTCACGTTCATTTGCACGAATTTGATCATGTGTGCCACGAATCATTTCTGAAATAATGTCAAATAAACGTGGAGTAAATTTGAACATCATGAACACAGCTGCTAGAGATTCAAGCGCTGCTTTCGCTTCTTCACTGCTACGACCGTGTTTTTCAATAATCGCTTTTGTGTCATTCCAGGCAGATTCTAATTCTGTAAAACGAACTTTTGCGACTTCTGGATCAGGACCTGAATCACCTTCAGAATCATCATCACCTTCAGACTCTTCATCTTCATCATCATCGTCGAGTTTTACATCTTTTGCTGGTGCTGCTGGAGTTTCAGCATCCTCAAGCACAGCTTCTTCTTCCAGTACTTCTGGAATATCATCATCTGTTTCTGGATCTAAATAGCCAGAAAGAATATCGGCAAGACGACGCTCGCCAGTTAAAAAATCATTATATTCTTGTAAAACGACTTCAACAGCATTTGGCCAGTAAGCGATCGAGTGTAAAACATCACGGATACCTTCTTCGATACGTTTTGCAATACTGATTTCGCCTTCGCGAGTAAGAAGTTCAACTGTACCCATTTCGCGCATATACATACGAACAGGGTCAGTCGTACGACCAGGCTCACTTTCAACTGAAGCCAATACTGCAGCAGCTTCTTCTTCTGCAACTTCATCAGCAGCCTCAGTCGATTCGCCAAACATCGCATCGTCAGTTTCTGGCGCACGTTCATGCACAGGAATACCAACGTCTTGAAGCATCTGAATGATGTCTTCAATCTGTTCGCTTTCTGTAATCGAGTCCGGGAGATGATCGTTAACCTCAGCGTAAGTTAAGTAACCTTGTTCTTTGCCTCGGCTAATCAGAGCCGCTACTTGAGAAGTAGGGGAATGCATATCGCTCATCTTTGCTTACTCTTTGTTGAATCTGTGGCGGTGAAAAACCGTGCATGATAGCACAATTCACGTCGAATGTTTTGGATTTGATCCGTTTGTATTAAATAAAAAAATAGGTTTGATTTCACGGTAGTTTGTTGGATATGGGGTTGAGTATTATTTTTTCAAGCAGCAAGTCCATTGAAAGTGATTATATTTCATTGTTGTTGCACTCCATCTATAAATACACAAAAAAAGCGCTGAAAAAAAGTACAAATCACCGATTTATAGCAAAAAAATTAAATAAAACTTGACAAGGTATTTGAAGAAAGATAAATAGCGGCTAGACCCATTTATATTTTTCATTGTTAGAGGTAGTGTTAGTGTCTTCTACAGATTTTGAATTAGATGATGATAACTACGGCGATGATGATGTTGGTTTTGATGAGTCATCAGGAAAAATCAGCGCCAAAGAATCATTAGAAAAGCGCCGTTTGATTGATGATCTATTGGCTCAACGTCGTTTAGAACGAGAATTAAAAGATTTTGATTATGATTTCGACGACGATGATCTCGACGACGAAGACTGAGCAAAATTTCTGAGACTTTAAGTCTTAAAATGTTATGCTGTTGACGAAATATTTTTAAAATTTGGATAAAGAATGAGTACGTTAGATTTAGACTTATTGAGTAATTATCTTGACGGTGATCAAAACGAATACGGTCTGGATTTTGCAGCGACTCATGGTTTTCTGTGTGCAATAGCCGTAGGTCCAAAGTTTGATCGTTGGTTAGAAGAACTTTTTGATAATAATCAAAAGAAAGTTCCTAGCGAAATCGTTGAACAAGTTAAGTTATGGTTAGAGTCTCTAAGACAAGACTTGGCAAACGAAAACGGAATCGAATTTCCTTTTGAAATCGAAGAAGCAGACGTTGAATCAAGTTTGGGTGATTGGAGTGTAGGTTTCGTTGATGCAATGTTCTTGAACGAGGATGCTTGGTTTACACCTGAGTTTGAAGAGCAACTTGTAGACTTAACTTTACCAATAATGGTCTTCAGCGGTATTGATGAAGAAGATCCTCAGATGGAGTCTTTCCGTCGTAATGGTCAATTGATGGATGAGTTAGCAGAAGAAATTCCAGATAATCTGAACGAAATCTATCTCATGTATCATACTCCAGCCTAATATGTTGTATTTATCAGCTTATTAAGTTGATGAAATTTGATATAAAAAACGTCCAATAATGGGCGTTTTTTATATCTTTAAATTTATATTTTGATCGATTAGATTGAATGTTTTATATTTGAGAAAAGATTAAACTGACACTTAATAAGCCCAGCAACTAATTAATTCTTGGTTCTAAACATCTCAATTAAGACGCTTTTTATTCTCAAGTCATTTAAGGCATTGCTTTGCATACCGGCTTTGTTGCACAAATAGACAAAAGGTAGAGTTGTTCTAATCTTCAGATATTTATGCAACAGCCACCGTTTTAGCTGTACCAAGTTGAGTAAATTTATTCAAAATATCGACTCTTATTTGCAAGTCAACCACCT